>JAJRZB010000079.1 GCA_024275455.1 Bacteroidota bacterium
AAGATGGCTCTATTAACTATTTAAACAGAATAGATAATCAAGTTAAAATACGTGGTTTGCGAATTGAACTTGGAGAAATTGAGACCAAGCTACTTGAGTTTAGTAATATTAAAGAGGCTGTTGTTGGTATTAAAGAACTTAATCCAAACGATAAAATTATTGTTGCATATATTGTTCCGATAAATAAAAATGAATGTGATATATCAAAATTTAAGAAATACTTGAAAGAAAGACTTCCTGAATATATGGTTCCTAACAATTTTATTGTTCTTGATAAAATACCCGTAAACGCAAATGGTAAAGTTGATAGAAAAAAATTAGATTCCTATAAGTTTCAGTTAAACAATAGAGAAAATAAAATATCAAAAAATATAACCCCGTCTGAAGAATTATTATTATCAATATGTAAAGAAATTCTTAATATAGAAAATGTTACTCCAAAAGATAATTTCTTTGATATTGGCGGGCATTCTTTAAAAGCAGCTCAACTTGTTGCACGTGTTCGTTCTGCATTTAATATTGAATTACCAATTAAAGAAATTTTTGAAACAAATACAATCTCTGAGCTTGCATATTTAATTGATAGAATAAGAAAACAAGAAAACGGGTTTGAAGTTCCACCTCTTGTACAGCGAGATGAAAATGAAATTCCGCAGCTTTCTTTTTCACAAAAAAGACTTTGGTTCTTAGATCAACTGTAACCGTTAAAAAACACCTATAACATATCAGCAGCAATAAAGTTTATTGGCAAACTAAATTATGATGCTCTTGAAAAAAGTTTAAATACAATTTTATTAAGACATGAAATTTTAAGAACTTCATTTTATAGTGAAGATGGAAAACCTTTTGTAAAAATACATAAACATAAAAATACGAAATTGGACATAATTGACTTAAGTAACAGCAAGGACATTGAAAAAGAATCCAAGAAAATTGTTGAAGAAACAACGGGAAAGGTGTTCAATTTAGAAATTGCCCCTTTATACAAAGTAAAAATCATAAAATTAAACGATTTGGAGCATATTTTTGTTCTAGTAATGCATCATATAATTTCGGATGGCTGGTCAATAGGAATAATGGTTCATGAATTGTCGGAACATTACGAAAGTTATTTGTCAGATAAAGAAACTAAGAAAAATAAATTAGAAATTCAGTACGCTGATTATGCGAACTGGATGAATAATTGGCTAAAAGATGAAGTGTTAGAACAAAAGTTAAAATATTGGAAAGAGAAGTTAGAAGGTATTCCGGAAATATTAGAGTTGCCACTAGACTATACTCGCCCACCTCTGCAAACATTTAATGGTGATAGTATAAATTTTGTAATTGAAAAAGACACTATTGATAAATTAAGAAATATCAATATAAAAGAAGGCTTAACAAACTTCATGTCTTTATTAACTGTTTTCCAAATTTTACTTAGTAAGTATTCAAGACAAGATGATATTGTAATTGGATCACCAATTGCTAATAGGACACACTCAAAAGTTGAGGAACTAATAGGATTTTTTGTTAATACTCTTATAATTAGAAATCAACTTGATATTAATAGTACTGTCATTGAAACCCTTAAACAAACTCGTGCAATAATATTAGAATCCTTTAATAATAGTGATGTTCCTTTTGAATATATTGTTGATGCTGTTCAACCGGAAAGAAGTATGAGTCATTCTCCACTTTTCCAAGTAGCATTTGTTTATCAGAATAATGTAAATGATTCTCTTAAATTAAAAGGATTAGAAATAGAGAATTATAAATTTGAAAACACTACAGCTAAGTATGATATAACATTATACGTTAAAGAAAATAAAGATGATCTTTTATTTACATTTGAGTACAATACCGACTTGTTTAATAAAAATACTATAAAAAGATTATCAAACCATTTTGTTAAAATATTAGAGCAAGTTGTTTCAACACCAAGAATGAAGCTTAGTAATATTTCTCTTCTATTGGGGAATGAATATGTTCAATTAGTAGAGAATATCAATCAAACAGAATTTAATTTTGAAAAAGATAAATGTATTCATACTATATTTGAAGAAACTGCAAAAACACAACCTGATGCTACGGCAATAACTTATTCAGAGTTTGAACTAGGTACACTTTATACCCACGAATTAAGTTATAATGAGTTAAATATTAAAGTAAATAAATTAGCACATTTTCTTATTAAGAATGGCGTTACGTATGAAAGTATTGTTGCAGTTTCTACAGCTCGCTCTTTTGATTTAATGATTTCTGTTTTAGCTATACTAAAAGCCGGAGCAGCATTTTTACCAATAGATCCGACTTATCCTGACGAAAGGATAAAGTATATGCTCAAAGATTCCGGTGTGTCAATAGTGATTACGCAATCAATTTTCTCTAGAATATATTCTAATTTTAATGGGAAAGTTGTTTTATTAGATGATAATTCAAAAGAGATTGAAGAGGAAAACTCAGAGGATCCAAATATAAAAACATATCCTGAAAATTTAGCATATGTTATCTATACTTCAGGAACAACCGGAAAACCCAAAGGGACACTTTTACAACATCAAGGAACAATAAATTTAGCACAAGTGCAAAAAAAAGCTTTTAATATTACATCTCAAAGCAGAGTGTTTCAATTTTCTTCTCTTAGTTTCGATGCTTTTGTCTGGGAAACTGTAATGGCGTTATTAAATGGAGCATCATTAAATTTAGCTTCTCAAGAGATTATTACATCTGGGGAAGATTTAGTAAAAACATTTATGGGGGTTGGTATAACAACAGTTACTCTACCACCATCTGTTCTCAGCATTATACCATCAGATTATTCACAAAATGAAAACTTGAAAAATTTACAAACCATTATTGTTGCCGGAGAAAAATGCTCAAGTGAACTTGCAAAAAAATGGTCCGAAAATAGAAATTTTATTAATGCATATGGTCCTACCGAAACAACCGTTTGCGCTTCTATGTATATTTGTTCTGAAAACTGCGAAACAAGTCCTCATATTGGAAAAGCAATCGATAATTTTAAACTGTATATTTTAGATAGGAATCTTAATCCAGTTCCTATTGGAGTACCTGGTGAACTTTATATTTCAGGAGTAGGTTTATCAAGGGGGTATCATAAAAAACCAGGTTTAACAGCCGAAAAATTTATTCCCAATCCTTTTTCAAATGAGATTGGAAGTAGAATGTATTCTACCGGTGATTTAGTAAAATATCTTCCTGATGGAAATATTCAATTTATAGGAAGAATAGATAGCCAAATAAAACTAAGGGGATTTAGAATAGAGATCGGAGAAATTGTTTCCGTAATATCACGATATCCGAATATTAGCGAAGTAATTGTTACAGTTCGCGAGGACAAACCCGGAATAAAACAACTAGTAGCATATTTTACAACAAATATCGAATCAACTCTTGATATTAGCAAGTTAAGAGCATTCATTAGAAAAGAATTGCCAGATTATATGGTTCCTACAGCTTATGTAACTTTAGATAAATTTCCTCTCACCCCAAATAAAAAAGTTGATTATAGAGCTTTACCCAAACCAAGTATTGGTGATAAAGTGAATAAAGCAAAATTTGTTAAACCAAGAAATGAAACTGAAACAACTATTACAAATATTGGGAAAGAACTATTGGGAATAGATCAAATGGGGATTTATGATAATTTCTTTGAATTAGGCGGACACTCTTTGTTAGCCACTCAATTTATTTCAAGAATAAAAGAATCGTTTAATAAAGAAATAAGCTTAAGATCTTTATTTGAGAAACCAACTATTGCAGAACTTGCCGAGATCATTAACAGCACAGAAATTGAGAAAGAAGAAGAATCAATTGATATAGAAGAAAGAAGTGAAAAATCAATAGAAGATTTAATAAATGAAATTGATACATTATCAGATTCAGAAGTTGAGCAATTAGTAAAAGGAGATGTTAGACCAAACACCGGAGAGAAAGCGTTTGACTAATATTGAAAAAATATTAGAAGGATTATCTCCTGAAAAAAGAATTTTACTCGAAAAAAAATTAAAAGATGAAGGAAGTAAGTTTGGTGTTTTCCCGCTTTCTTATGCCCAGCAACGTTTATGGTTTATTGAACAATTACGGCCGAACACTACTGCTTATAATATTCCAAGTGCAATTAGGCTAACCGGCAAATTAAATTTTGATGCACTTCAAAAAAGTTTAACCCAAATTATAAAACGCCACGAAGTTTTAAGAACTTATATTACTCTTATTGATGAAACTCCAATGCAAATTGTTGATAAAAATCTGGAAGCAACCATTATTAAAGTTGATATTTCAAATGAAGCCGGAAATCAGCAAGACAATAAAATTCAGGAAATAATAAAAAAAGAAATTACAACTCCTTTTAATTTATCTAAATTACCTCTGTTTAGGATCACTTTAATTTCTCTTAATGAAAATGAAAATATTCTTTCTTTAGTTATGCATCACATTATTAGTGATGGCTGGTCTGCCGGGATTTTCATTAATGAACTTTCACAATTCTATCTAGCTTACTCTAAAAATATTGAATTTAATTTTACCCCATTGAAAATTCAGTATGCTGATTTTGCAAAATGGCAAAAGAAATGGCTGGAAGGAAAAATCAAAGAGAAACAACTGACTTATTGGAGAGAACAATTAAAAGATATTTCTGTTCTTGAACTTCCGATTGATTTTACAAGACCAAAAATACAATCATTTGAAGGTGGTTTGGCAAAAGGAGAGTTTGATAAAGAAAGTGCAGTTAAACTAAAAGAAATTTCTCAAGAGAAAGGGGCAACTCTTTTTATGAGTTTATTAGCTGCTTTTAATATTCTTTTATATAAATATTCAGGTCAAATTGATTTTGCAGTTGGAACACCGATAGCAAATAGAAATAACAAGCAAATTGAAAACTTGATTGGATTTTTTGTTAATACTTTAGCATTAAAGGCTGATATAGATCCAAATCTAACATTTACTGAGTATTTAGAAAAATTTAAAGAAACTTTACTTTCTGCATTTTCAAATCAAGATTTACCTTTTGAAATGATAATTGAAGAACTTCAACCTGAAAGAGATATGAGTCATACACCGATCTTTCAGGTTATGTTTACTTTTCAAAATAAATCTAATGTAGAATTAAGACTAAATGATATTAAATTAAACCCTATTGAACTTGAATCAACTATTGCCAAATATGATCTCTCTCTTAATATCAGTGAAATTAAAAATGGTGAATTACTAATTGGGCTGGAATACAACAAGGACATCTTTACAGAAAAAACAGCAACTAATATTAAAGATTATTATAAAAAGATAGTTTATGAAATAATTAAGAACCCCTCAGTTAAAATAAAACATATTAGTTTACTAGATAATGATGAAAAGAAAGTTGTTTTAACTCATTGGAACCAGACTCAAAACAATTATCCTTTCGATAAAACAATATTGGATTATTTTAATGAACAAGTAAAAATCAACCCTAATGCAATTGCTTTAGAACTTGATGATAACCAATTAACATATTCGGAACTTAATAAAAAGGTTAACCAACTTGCTAATTATTTAACGGCACAAGAAAAAGTTAAGGGAAAGTTTGTTGCTCTTTTATTAGAACGTTCTTTTGAAATGGTTATAAGCATACTTGCCGTGATCAAATCCGGAGGTGCTTATTTACCTTTAGACACAGAACAACCAAGTGATATAATAAATTATATTCTTTCAGATGCTAATGTTCTGACTATAATAACTCATAAAAAATATCATAATAAAATAAATAATAATAATGTTAATGTATTTTTAATTGATGCTCATTGGGAAAAGATCAATAAAGAAGATAAGAACATATTTACCTATAATGTTTCTCCTGAAAGCATAACTTACTGTATTTACACCTCCGGCTCAACCGGAAAACCGAAGGGGACTCTTTTACATCATAAAGGTTTATTAAACAGAATTTTATGGATGAAGGAAGCAATAAATTCATCTAATAAAGATATTTTTCTTCAAAAAACACCTTATACATTTGATGTTTCTGTATGGGAATTTTTCTTACCATTAACTATTGGGGCAAAGCTAGTAATTGCTAAACCGGAAGGACACAAAGATCCTTTCTATTTGCAAAGTTTAATAAATGAGAAGAAAGTTTCAATAATCCATTTTGTTCCTTCTATGCTAAGAGTTTTTCTAGATACTCCGGAAGTATCTGAGTGTAAATCTTTAAAAAATATAATATGCTCGGGTGAAGCTCTTCCTGTTGAAATACAAAATGATTGTCTTAGATTATTAAAAAGTAATTTATTTAATTTTTACGGACCAACAGAAGCTACGGTTGATGTTACTTATTGGAAGTGCAAAGAAAAATTAAAATATTCTCATGTTCCAATAGGAAAACCCATTGCCAACACGCAAGTTTATATTTTAGATAACTTTCAAAATCCGGTCCCTGTTGGAATTCCCGGAGAACTTTATATAGGTGGAATAAACTTAGCCTACGGTTATTTAAATAAACCTGAATTAACCGCAGAAAAATTCATCCCAAATAACTTTTCACTATATCATGGCGAGCGTTTATATAAAACCGGAGATTTGGTTAAGTATTTGCCTGACGGGAATATAGTTTTTCTAAGTAGAATTGATTATCAAGTAAAATTAAGAGGTTTACGAATTGAACTTGGTGAAATTGAATCTGAAATTAGAGAAAATGATTTTGTTAATGATGCTTTAGTTAATATTTATTCTGATGATTATAATAATCAATACCTAATAGCTTATGTTGTAACAAGTTCGAAAAATGTAGACGACAATACAGAAAAAATAAAGGGAAAACTTACTAAATCATTGCCGGAATATATGATTCCGACATTCTATATTTATCTTGATAAATTTCCTCTTACAACAAGTGGCAAAATAAATAGAAAATTATTACCGCTACCAGATAATAAAATCAAACCTTCTAATAAAGAAATTGTACTCCCAACTTCCGAAGCGGAAAGTATACTGGTTAGTTTAATAAGTGATTTATTAAATATTGATGAAATAAGTATAGATGATAATTTCTTTGCGATCGGCGGACATTCGCTTCTTGCTACTCAGTTGTTAATAAGGATTAAGAAGAAACTTTCTATAGATATTCCGTTAAAATATATTTTTGAAAAACCGGTAATTAAAAACTTTGCAAAAGTAGTTGACGAATATTTAAGAAAAAGCAAAAAGTCAGACGAGATGCAAATAGAAATTATATCTCGTAATAAGACTTTACATCTTTCATATCAACAACAACGCTTATGGTTTTTAGACCAGTTAGATCCTAACAATTCAGTTTACAATATTCCGACAGCAGTTAAAATAAAAGGCAAGCTTAATATTAAATTATTTGAAAACAGCTTAAATTATATTATACAACGACATGAAATTTTACGTACATCCATTCAGGAATCAGAAGGTAAAGCTTATCGAAAGATTCATGCAGATTATAAGATTAATTTGAATAATATTGATTATTCTAACATTCCAGAAGATAATAAAGATTACAAGATTCTTGATAAAATAAGAGAGGAAGCTAGCAAACCGTTTCTTTTAAGTCAAGTCCCATTGTTAAGAACAACATTATTAAAAATAGATGTTGATGAATATGTATTTATATTAACAATGCATCATATAATTTCAGATGGATGGTCTTCAGGTATTTTTGTTAACGAATTTTCACAAATTTATACTGCACTTTTACACAATCAGCAGATTAATTTACCTCCACTAAAAATTCAGTATGCTGATTATTCGTATTGGCAAAGAAATTGGTTACAAGGAGAAATACTAGAAAAATATGTTGATTTTTGGAAAAAACAATTAGATGGAATTCCACCTGTAATTAATTTACCAACAGATCGCCCAAGACCAGCTGTTCAAACTTTTAATGGCGCTATAAAACAATTTAAATTTAGTAAAGAGGTATCAGAAAAACTATCTGTTATAGCAAAAGAAAATAATGCTACATTATTTATGGTTTTGTTAACAACTTTTCAAACTTTACTTTCTAAATATTCAGGACAGGATGATATTTGTATAGGTACTCCGGTAGCAAATAGAAATAGATCAGAAATTGAAAACTTGATAGGATTTTTTGTAAACACTGTAGTTATTAGAACCGATTTAAGCGGTGATCCTTCATTTACATCATTATTAAAGAAAGTTAAAAATGCTTCTGTTGAAGCTTTTGCACATCAAGACTTACCCTTTGAAAAATTGGTTGATGTTCTAAATATAGAACGGAATGTGAGCCATTCACCAATATTTCAAGTTATGTTTTCATTCCAAAATTTTATTAAACAAAATATTTCTTTGCCAGGTATTTCACTTGAACAAATTGAATTAGATTCTAAAAATGCTAAATTTGATATTAATATAACTATGTCCGAATCAATAAACGGACAATTAGTAGGGGCGTTTGAATATAATACAGATTTGTTTGAATCTGCAACCATTGACAGATTGATTAATCATTTCAGTTTATTAACAAATGCTATTTGTGATGATTATGAACGCCCAATTAGCAAAATAGAATTTATTAGTGTACCAGAAAAACATTTATTAAATGAATGGAATACAACAAAATATGATAATTCGAGAGTAAATTTACTTCACGAATTGTTTGAAAAAACTGTTAAAAAGAAACCAAATGATATAGCTGTTATCTATGGTGAAAATGCTCTTACATTCTATGAGCTTGAAAGTAAGGCGAATCAGTTAGCTCATTATTTGTTAAAGCAAAATTATGATATTGAAACTGTTGTTGGTGTTTGCTTAAATCGTTCTGTTGAAATGATGATCAGTATTATTGCAATATGGAAAGCCGGATGTGTATATGTTCCAATAGATCCGGAACTACCTGAAGATAGAATTCGTCATATTATTAAAGATTCGAAAGCAAAAATAATTATCTCAACTGGAAACATATACAATAAATATCAAGCGATAATTCCAGACAAGATACTTATTGATGAACAATGGAAAATCATTGAAAACGAACCGCAAAATAAATTATTAGTTACAATAAATAGTTCAAACTTAGCTTATATTATTTATACTTCCGGTTCAACAGGTAACCCAAAGGGTGTTATGGTTGAACATCATTCAGTTATAAATTTGGCAAATGAACTCAATAGAAAAATATATAACTCCAAGAATTCCTATATAATTAGTCTTAATGCTCCAATATCGTTTGATGCATCTGTTCAACAAATTGTAATGATGCTTAGCGGGAATACTCTGAATATTATTCCTCAAGAAATTAGATTGGATGACGAAGCTCTGGTTAATTACATTACAAAACATAAAATTGAAATTTTAGACTGTGTTCCCACCCAATTAACGATGATGATTGACAATAACTTACTCACTAATGAAAAATGGAAACCAAAAATCATTTTACCGGGTGGTGAAGCAATCAATGGAAATGTATGGGAAATGCTTATTAAGAACGAAGAAATTAATTTCTTTAATATGTACGGTCCAACGGAATGCACTGTTGATTCAACAATTTGTGAAATTACAAAATATGTAGATAAACCCTCTATTGGGAGACCTATTAATAATAATACTCATTTTGTACTTGATAAAAAATTACAAATTGTTCCAATAGGAGTAGCCGGAGAATTATATATTGGTGGAGAAGGTTTATCAAGAGGCTATTTGAATAACCCAAGTCTAACAGCTGAATATTTCATACCCAATCCATTTTCAGATAATAAAGGTGAACGACTTTATAAAACCGGTGATTTAGTCAGATATTTATCAGATGGTAATATAGAGTACTTAGGCAGAATTGACAACCAGGTTAAATTGAGAGGTTTTAGAATTGAATTAGGTGAGATAGAACATCTTTTAAAAGATCATCCTCTGGTTAAAGAAGCTGTTGTAGTTATACGAGAAGATACACCAAATGTAAAAAGGTTAATTGCCTATTGTACAACCATAGAAGAAAAAACTTTATCCACTTTTAAGCTCAGAGATCATCTAACACAGAAATTACCAAGTTACATGATACCTGCTCAGATAATTCAATTAGAAAAATTACCGCTTACTCCAAGTGGAAAGATAAACCGAAAAGGATTACCTAAACCTGAGGCAGAAAAAATTGATGTAAATACTGAGTATAAAAAACCTACAACCGAGAATGAAATAATTCTTGCTGAAGCAATTCAACAAGTTTTAAATATTAAAAAGGTTGGTATCCACGATAATTTTTTTGAACTTGGCGGTGATTCAATTATTGGAATACAAGTAATTTCAAAAGTTAAGCAAGCCGGATTAAATATTACACCTGTTCAACTTTTCCAACATCAAACTATACATAAATTAGCTGCTGTAGCAACAAAAGTAAAAATTATTAAAGCTGAGCAAGGAATTGTTACTGGTTCTTTTGATTTTATTCCTATCCAAAAATTGTTTGTTGAAAAAAATACAGTAATCGAAATCATTGGAATCAATCCTTACTATTCAAAGTAAATAAAAAACTTGATGAAAATATTTTATTAAAAACAATCCGGAAAATATCTTTACATCATGATGCTTTAAGAATTCGGTTAAGTGAAGAGAAAAACATCGACCAAACGATTATTCCCGAATTTGATGAACGTACATTTGAAGTTGTGGATTTATACAATAATAAAAAAGACTTAAAAAATATTATCGAATTAAAATGCTCTGAAATTCAGCAGTCATTAGATATCATAAACGGGCCTGTTTTTAAGATAGTATATTTTAACTTAAGAGAAAACGAGGGAAGAATATTATTTGTATTTCATCATATTGTTATAGATGGAGTTTCCTGGAGGATTTTACTTGAAGATTTTCAAATACTGTACAAATCTTTTGAAAGTAACATTGAGTATGAATTACCAGCTAAAACAACATCTTTTAAAAATTGGTCTGAAATATTAAAAGACTATGCTAATTCTTCTTCAATTAACAATGAGAAACAATATTGGCTTAAGAAAGCAACATTATATAAGAAAACTTTGCAGCCTGAATTTGAGAATGGTATAAATGATGAAAAATCGGTTAAATCAGTTTCAATGATGTTGGATGAACAAACAACTAACAAATTACTAAAAGAAGTAAATAAAAAATATAACACTAAAATAGATGATATTCTGTTAACTACATTAATCTTAAGTTTTTCCCAATGGTCCGGGAAACGTTCTATGTTTGTTAATTTAGAAGGTCACGGACGAAATCCAATTTCGGATGATATAGATTTATCAAGAACAGTTGGGTGGTTTACAACAATATATCCATTGTATCTCGATTTAAAAAAATCTGTTTCCATTGAAGAATCAGTTATAATTATAAAAGAGCAAATAAGAGAAATCCCTAATGACGGCTTAGGATATGGATTATTGAGATATTTAAATAGCGATAAAGAAATTAAAAAACAACTTGAGGTTTTTGATACAATTGAAATTACATTTAATTATTTAGGACAGTTAGATAACATTATAAATAATAAATCGTTATTTGAACCTGCAAGCGAAAATAAAGGGTTAGAAAGAGCGTCTAATAATATAAGAAGTAGTATAATTGATATCTCAGGAAGTGTTTTCGAAAATAAATTAAGAATTAATTTTATCTATAGTAAAAATTTGTTTAACGAGGAATCAATTGCTGAATGGATAAATATATATGAAAATAAATTGAAAGATGTTATATCTGAATGTACTTCAGATAAAGTTCCGTCTTTCACTTCATCTGATTTTGAGTTATCAAATCTGGACAATAAAAAACTTAATAAAGTACTATCAAAACTGAAGAAAAAATAATATTATGGAAAATATTCAAGATATATATCCTCTGTCTCCAATGCAAGAGGGAATGTTATTTCACACGGTATATGCACCAGAGTCGAATGCATATAAAGAGCAATTCTCTTGTAAATTAGTTGGTACCTTTAATCTCGATTCTTTTAAGAAATCTTGGGATAGCATTATTGCGAGGCACGATATTTTGCGCACTGCATTTGTTTGGGAAGATGTTGATGAACCTCTTCAAATTGTACATAAGGAAATTGACTTACCAGTTTTCTTCAAAGATATTACTACGTTAAGTAAAGCAGAGCAAGAAATATTTATTAAAGAGAATTTAGAAAAAAACGTTAAAAAATCATTTGATTTTGCAGAAGCACCTTTAATGCGAGTATCTGTATTTAAATTAAATAATAATGAGCATTTCTTAATTTGGGATCATCATCATATTCTTTTTGATGGTTGGGGTTTACCTGTGTTAATGCACGAATTAATGACTGCATATAAAGCTTTTACAGAGGGAAATGTTTTACAACTTAGTCCTACTTTCCCGTTTACAAACTATATTGCTTGGTTAAAAAGTCAAGATGAGGAAAAAGCAAAATAATTTTGGCAAAAAAGATTGAGCGGTTTAACAACACCTACAATAATTAAATTACCATTTACTGAAGAGCCACAAGAAGGATATCTTAAAGAGAGAATACTTTTATCGGAAAATATTTCAAATGAATTATCTAAAATAAATAAGAACGAACAACTTACAATAAATACAATTATTCAAGCTGCTTGGTCTTTAGTATTATCTTATTATACAAATGAAGATGATGTAGTTTTTGGTGCTACGGTTTCAGGGAGAAATGCAAATGTTCCCGGTATTGAGCAAATGGTAGGGTTGTTTATAAATACATTGCCGGTAAGAGCTAAAATTGATTTTAATAAAAATTTGCTTGAATGGTTAAAAGAATTTCAACTGGAGCAGTCAAGTTTACAAGAATATGAGTATTCACCACTATTCAAAATTCAAAAATGGAGTGAAATCCCCAAGGGTGATACTTTATTTAATTCTATACTAGTATTAGAAAATTATCCGGTAGGTGAAGCTTTACAAGACACTAATTCAATTTTAAATATTACTGATGTTCACTCTGTTGAAAAAACAAATTACCCGCTTACTGTTGTTGTATCTCCGGGCAAGGTACTGGGTATAGAAATTGCTTATGATACTACTGAATTTGATACTAATAGTGTTAAACAACTTCTAAAAAGATTTACTAACGTAATAGGAAGTATAATTTACAATATAAATGAACCAATTTTAAAAATTAATTATTTAACATCGGAAGAAGAATTAATTCTTAGAAATTATGCCTCCGGTCAAATGAATAGGGAAGTAAAATATAATAATGTTGTTAAATGGTTTGAAGATATTGTAGATAAATACGGGAATATTGATGCAATAGTTTCAGATGAAGAAAAAATTACATTCTCAGAATTAAATACTAGAGCAAATAAAGTTGCAAATTATCTGATAGAAAAATCTATTGGAGTTGAAGATATAGTTGGAGTTTGTTTAGACAGATCAGTAGATATGGTAACGGCAATTTTAGCTATAAATAAAGTTGGAGCTGCCGCCTTACCAATAGATAGTAATTATCCCGAAGAAAGAATTAAATATATTATTGAAGATTCAAATTTAGATCTACTATTTACTACAAGAACAATTTTACAAAAACTTAATTTTGATAGAAATAAAGTAATTGAAATTGACAAATTAAATAAAAGTATAGAAAAACATAATGGTGAAAATGTTAACATAAATATTCATAAGAATAATTTGAGTTATATTATATATACTTCCGGTTCTACTGGAAAACCAAAAGGAGTTTGTTTAGAACATCACTCGTTATGTAATTTTGTAAATAATACAATAATTGATTTCAACTTTAATTACCATGAAAGAGTACTGCAATTTTCATCATTCGGATTTGATGCTGCAATTGGAGAAATATTTTCCAGTTTATTAACTGCCGGCACATTATTTATCCCTAAAAGGGAAGTAACTCTTTCAAGTGATGATTTGGCAGCTTATGTTAACTCAAACGAAATTACTTTTTCATATTTACCACCTTCATACTTATCAATTATTGACCCCAAAGTATTTAATAAAAACTTAAAAATTGCATCCGTAGGGGATAAATGTACAACTGCATTAGCTGAAAAATGGGGTTCAGTTTTAGAATTTTATAATGGTTACGGACCAACTGAAACAACAATTGGAGCAACATTTTATAAGTATGTTTATTCAAATTTTAAATCTTTAAGTCTTCCGATTGGCAAAGGTTTTGGGAATATTAAAATTTATTTATTAGACACTAATTTCAGACCGGTTTCTGTTGGAGCTCCTGGCGAAATATATATAGCCGGTAATGGAGTTGGAAGAGGATATCTATATAAATCAGATATAACAGCTGAAAAATACCTGCCGGATATTTTCTCCGATACAGAAGGAAAACGAATGTACCGAACAGGTGATTTAGGCAAATACTTAACTGACGGAAATATTGAATTTATTGGAAGAGCAGATTTTCAAGTTAAATTACGTGGCTACAGAATAGAGTTAAATGAAATTGAATCGGTTCTACATAAAAATGAATTTGTTAAAGATTGTGCTGTAACCGCAATTAAAGAGGATAACGGGAATGAATATTTAGCAGCCTATGTTATTGCCGAAGGTGAAAATAAAGATACGGAAATATTATTAGATTTTATGAGAAGTGAATTACCCGATTTCATGATTCCCAAAAGTATTACATTTTTGGATTCATTTCCGCTTACACCGAATAAAAAGTTGGATAGGAAGAAATTACCTAAACCAGACAAAAAGAATATAATTGAGGAATTTGTTCCGCCTCAAACTTCTACTGAAGAAGTTATTGCAAATATTTGGTCAGATATTTTGGATATTGAGAAGGTAAGCAGAAATTCAAACTTTTTTGAATTAGGAGGGCATTCTTTACTTGCCACACAATTAATATCAAGACTACGAGAAACTTTTAAAAAGGAAATCCCATTTCAAACAGTATTTGAATCAAAGAATCTGAGGGAACTATCTTATCGAATAGACAATGAACAGCTTGAAATAACTAATAATAATCAACTAATAGAAAAAGCTGACAGAACTAAAAACTTACCGTTATCGTATTCTCAACAAAGGCTTTGGTTTCTTGATCAACTTAAACCGAATGATCCTTCATATAATATTCCTACAGCTGTAAGATTAAAAGGAAATGTTAATCCTGAGTTTATTGAAAAGGCTCTAAATTTAATTATTAAAAAACATGAAATTTTAAGAACTTCATTTAACCAGCTTAACGGAAAGCCTTATCAAGATATTGCTGATTCATTTGATTTATCAATTGAGATAACAGAAATAACGAATCATTCTGTTGATGAAAATATTGAAGAAGTAAAAAATATTATCGAGCAAAAATCTTTAGTTCCATTTAATCTCGGTAAGTTACCATTGCTTAGATGTGAACTATTTAAAATTGATGAAAACGATTATGTGCTTTTTGTACTTGTGCATCATATTATTTCAGATGGATGGTCTTTATCTTTAATTATAAATGAATTTGCTAATATTTATGTAGCATTACAAAATGGAGTAGAACCTGAAGTAAAAGAATTAGATATTCAATTTGCTGATTATGCAATGTGGCAGCAAAATAGTTTTGAATCGGATATTTATAAAAAACAGCTCAACTACTGGAAAGATAATCTAAACGAAGCCCCTCCTTTATTGGAGTTACCCTATGATAAACCAAAACCAAATGTTCAAACAAATAGTAGTGGGAAAGTTAGCTTGACTTTGCCAAAGTATCTGGTTGAAAACTTAAATCTTTTATCACGCAGCGAGAATTCTACTTTATTTATGACTTTACTTACGGCGTTTCAGGTGCTTTTATCAAAATATTCTAATATGGATGATATAGTAGTCGGCACACCCATTGCCGGAAGAACTAATTCTCAAATAGAAGAATTAGTAGGATTCTTTGTAAATAATTTGGCAATAAGAACAGAGATAAATAAGAAAAAATCTTTCAGAGATTTATTAGTCCAAGTAAGAGATATATCTCTTTCAGCTTTTGCTAATCAGTCCATTCCTTTTGATAAAATTGTGGAAGAGTTGCAACCTGTAAGAGATTTAAGTCATCAACCAATATTCCAGGTAATGTTTGTTTTTCAAAATATTCCAACTTCAGGTAAAGAATTAAATGATTTTTCTGTTTTGCCATTTGAAATAGAATCTCAAACTACCAATTATGATTTAACTTTAACACTTCAGGAAAGTAACAACCAAATATTTGGCATTTTGGATTTTAATACTGATCTTTTTGAAGAATCAACTATTACAAGGTTTATTGAACATTATAAATTACTTGTGGAAACCATTGTAAAAGATCCAGAAGTTCAGATTGGTGATATTGTTCTGCTCAGCAACTCTGAAAATGATTTAATATTTAGAGAATGGAATAAAAATAGAGGAGCATTTGTTATAGAAGAAAATGTTGTTCAAAGATTTGAAAATACAGTAGAAAATAACAATGATTTTGAAGCATTAATTTTTAATACCATTAATAAAAATGAAAGAAGTGCAGGATTTACTTATTCTCAACTTAACTCAAAAATTAACCAGCTTGCAAATTTATTGGTCAGCAAAGGAATTAAGATAGAAGACAGAGTTGCTATTTGTATGGAAAGACACGAAAATATGATTATTTCGATGTTTGCCATTATGAAAGTCGGGGGAGCTTTTGTTCCAATAGATCCAAGTCTTCCAAAAGACAGAATAAATTACATGCTGGAAAGATCTGACTGTAAAATAATTATATCAAATAATACAACTAATGAAATATTTAATGATGTTGAAGTTCATACCATAAATCTTGATGAAAATACAGATGAATTAAAATCTCAATCGGACCAAAACCTTAACTTAACTATAGAGTTAGATAATTTAGCATATATTATTTTCACCTCCGGCTCAACCGGTTTACCCAAAGGAGTTATGTTAACTCATAGGGGGTTAACTAATTTATCAATTGTTCAAAAAGAAGCATTTAATATCTCAAATGAAAAAAAGGTTATGCAGTTCTCATCATTAAGCTTTGACGCCTCAGTCTGGGA
Organism: Bacteroidota bacterium; assembly: GCA_024275455.1. Taxonomy (GTDB): domain Bacteria; phylum Bacteroidota; class Ignavibacteria; order Ignavibacteriales; family Melioribacteraceae. Next base: position 16,962 of record JAJRZB010000079.1, read on the forward strand.
AACTGTAATGGCATTATTAAATGGAGCATCTTTATATTTAACGACAAAGGAAGTTATTTCCTCCGGTCACGAATTATCAAAATATTTAATTGATAATGAAATAACAACTATAACTCTACCTCCATCAGTTTTAGCGGTTCTTCCGAACATACCAATGCCGAACCTTAAAACACTTATTACTGCTGGTGAAGCTATAAACAGTGAGTTAGTTGAAAAGTGGCAACAAAATAGAAAATATTTTAATGCTTACGGACCAACAGAAACAACCGTATGTGCAACCATGCATTCTCCTGAGAAAGAGTATCCGAAAGGGCCCCCAATAGGTAAAGCGATACCAAATTTTGAGACTTATATTTTAGACTCTGAAATGTTACCGGTAGGAATTGGAATCCCTGGTGAACTTTGTGTTGGAGGGGTTGGACTGGCAAGAGGATATGTTACTAAACCGGATTTAACGGCAGAAAAATTCATTCCCAATCCATTTAGTAATAAAAAGGGAAGCAGATTATATAGAACAGGTGATTTAGCAAAATATTTGCCTAATGGAAATATTGAATTTCTCGGTAGAGTAGATACTCAAGTAAAATTGAGAGGTTTTAGAATTGAGATTGGATAAATTGAGCATAATTTAAAGCAAATTGAATTTGTTAAAGATTCTGTTGTGGTTTTGAAAAAACTTAAAGATAACCAAGAAAAACTAATTGGTTACATTGTTTGTTCAAAAGAAAAATTTAATAAAGAAATTATTATCAATCGTCTTAAATCTAAATTACCTGAATATATGATTCCTTCTGTTTTTGTTAATTTAGATAAAATGCCGTTAACTACTAGTGGTAAAATAAATAAAGCCGTTTTACCAATACCACAATTAACCAGAGAGGAGCTTGGTACCAAATATATAGCTCCGAGAAACGAAGGCGAGGAAAAATTAGTTAAAATTGTTGAGGAATTATTAACTATCGAAAAAGTTGGAGTAAAAGATAACTTCTTCGAATTAGGAGGTCATTCACTTCTCGCAACACAATTTATTTCACGTATCAGAGAGGAGTTTAATACTGAAATTAAATTAATTAAATTGTTCGAAGAACCAACTATTGAAGGTGTTTATAAAAATATTATAGTATCACTAAACGAACCTAAAATTGAAAGACCAACTATTACTAAAGTATCTAGAGATAGTAGACGAGTTAAAAAATCTGATATTTCATAGTTAAGAATATTTAAATATAATATGACAGTTTCTGAAGGAAATAATATTAATAATATAAATCAAAACGAAGATGTTTTTGTTTTTCCTGCATCGTATGGACAAAAACGTATGTGGTTTTTGGACCAATTTGAGCCTGGAAGTCCTTATTATAATATACCTGTTGCATTTAAAATAACAGGCAGGTTTGAACAAGAAATTTTTGTTAAAACAATTAATAAAATTGTTAGCAGACACGAGTCTATACGTACAACTTTACCAACATTAAAGGGCAACCTTTTCAAGTAATTTCACCGGAACTTAAAATCGATATTCCGGTAATAGACCTTAGCGAGAAAAAAAACACTTCGGTTGATGATGAAGTTAAGAAAATTGCAGTTAAAGAGGCAAGAGCACCCTTTGACCTTTCGAAAGGACCATTATTCAGAGTAAAAATAGTCAAACTATCTGAAATTGAAAATGTTGTACTGATTACCATGCATCATATTATTTCTGATGGTTGGTCAATGGGAATTTTAGTTGGTGAAATAACTTCTATATACATATCATTATTAAATGGTAAAGATATTAACCTGCCAGATTTAGAAATTCAATATGCTGATTTTTCAGAATGGCAGAATGAATATTTATCAGGAGATGTTTTAGAAAACCAATTAAATTATTGGAAAAATAAATTAGGCAATAGTAATTCACTTTTAGAATTGCCAACCGATAGAAATAGACAAGCCGTATGGACAAATAATGGTTCTTCAATTGAAAGATATATCTCTTCGGAAATAATTGATGGATTACAAAAACTTGGCAATTCACAAAACGCTACTTTGTTTATGACATTGGTTGCTGCATTCAATATTTTACTTTCCAGATATTCCGGTCAAGATGATATAAATATTGGAACTCCAATTGCCAACCGAACAGATAAGGAAATCGAGAAAATAATTGGATTATTCATTAATACTTTAGTTCTCCGTACTGACCTATCAGGAGATCCTACTTTTACTGAGTTGTTAAGCAGAGTAAGAAGAACTAATCTCGAAGCATTTGAACATCAGGACTTACCATTTGAAATGCTTGTGGATGCAATTCAACCGGAACGGAACATGAGCTATGCTCCGCTATTTCAAGTTATGATAATTCTGCAGAATAATCCTATTAAAACTTCTAAATTATCTGATATTGAAGTGTCTATGATTTCTGTAGACATGGGAACATCAACATCTGACCTTACTTTTTCTTTTTCCACCGGGAAAAACGGTGCAAGTTGTTCTATTGAATACAATACGGATCTTTTTAATGAATCTACTATTGTAAGAATGTTCAATGATTTTAATACTCTTCTTAAAGAGATTGTAACAAATCCGAATAAAAGAATATCCCGTTATAAAATTATTGATGACGAAACTAAAAATAAAATTCTATATGAATGGAATTCAAGAACAATTAAATTTCCTCACGTTAATGGCATTCATTCATTGTTTGAAAAATGGGCTGAAAAAACTCCAAATGAAATTGCTGTTGTAGATAATGTTGGAAGAATATCCTATAAAGAACTTAATGAAAAATCTAACCAACTTGCTCATTACTTAATTAAGAATAATAAAAATAAAAATTTACCAATCGGAATATCTCTTGATAAATCAATTAACCTTTTAGTAACAGTTTTAGGTGTACTAAAAAGCGGTTTATCTTATTTACCACTTGATCCAACATACCCGGAAGAAAGATTAAATTATATGCTTGAAGACTCGGGCATAGAATTATTAATTACTGATAAAAATAATTCTGAAATTTTTTCCTCATTTTCAAAAAAGAAAATTATAATTGATGATTTAATTGAATTAAATCAATTTGATAAAAATAATCCGAATATTATAATTAATGAGAATGATTTAGCATATATAATTTATACTTCCGGTTCAACCGGAAAAGCAAAAGGGACAATGGTCCAGCATAACAGTTTAATAAACATCTATTTGGGATGGGAACAAGATTATAAACTTCTAAATACTGCAAGAAACCATCTTCAAATGGCATCTTTTTCATTTGATGTATTCGGAGGGGACTGGACAAGAGCTTTATGTTCCGGTGGTAAATTGGTTTTAGTAGCCCGATAACAATTATTAGAAGCTGAACAACTTTATGAAATAATAATTAAAGAGAACATAGATATAGCTGAATTTGTTCCTGCTGTTTTAAGAAATTTAATAGCATATATTGATGATAAATCTTTAAGATTGGATACTTTTAAAGTGCTTATTGCCGGTTCTGATATTTGGTACGTAAAAGAATATAATGAGTTTAAAAAATATTGTTCACCGGAAACCAGGTTAATCAATTCTTTTGGACTAACCGAAGCGACAATAGATAGTACTTTTTTTGAAGATAATAACTTAACTCTCTCCGAAGAAAGATTAGTTCCAATTGGAAAACCTTTCCCTAATATTAAAATTTATATCCTTGATAATAACTTAAACATTGTTCCGATTGGGGTTAAAGGAGAACTTTATATTGGTGGTATTAGTTTAGCAAGAGGTTATTATAAAAGACCTCATTTAACTGCTGAAAGATTTTTGCCAAATTTATATTCAGATAAACCTGGTGATAGGTTATACAAAACCGGTGATGTAGCAAGATATCTTCATGATGGTAATATTGAATTTCTCGGTAGGGCAGACCACCAAATAAAACTAAGAGGATTTAGAATTGAGCTGGGTTAAATTGAAAATGCTCTTTCTGAACATAATGCAGTAAAAGATGCAATAGTTATTGTCCGTGAAGATACCGAAGGGGATAAACGTCTTGTTGCATATCTAATATCTGAAAATGACAATTCAATTGACTCAAATAACTTAAGAGAATTTGTTTCTGAAAGAGTTCCCGATTATATGGTGCCTTCTGCTTTTGTTGTATTGAAAGAATTTCCTTTAGCACCCAACGGTAAAGTTGATAGAAAATCTTTACCTGCTCCTGATCAGAAAGAAATTCAAAAATCATTTGAAACTGATTACATTGCACCAAGAAATGAGACTGAAAAAATTATTACAGGAATTTGGTCGGAGATTTTGAATTTAGATAAAGTTGGAGTTTTTCATAACTTTTTTATTCTTGGAGGTCATTCACTTCTCGCTACTCAAGTAATTTCAAGAATTAAATCAGAATTAAAAGTTGATGTACCTCTGAGATTTATTTTTGAAAAACCAACAGTTGAAGCTATTGCCAATGAAGTACAAAGAATTAAATTAACATCAGGTGAATTTACAGCACCTAAAATTCTACCAAGAGAAAGTAGTATTGATATACCACTTTCATTTGCTCAGGAAAGATTATGGTTTTTAGATCAACTTGAACCAAATAGTCCCTTTTATAACATTCCTGAATCTTATAGAATAAAAGGTAAAATTGATTTATCAATTCTTGTAAAATGTTTTAATAAAATTGTTGAACGCCATGAGATATTAAGAACTAATTTTATATCAAATGATGGAACTCCATATCAAATAGTAAATGATTCTCTAAAAATAAAAATTCCGGTAATAGATTTAAGTTCAAAAAATGAGAAAGAGAGGGAAAAAGAAACTCAAGAAATAATCTGGAAAGAATCTAAAACTCCTATTTCTATTGAAGAACTTCCCTTATTTAGAATAAAAATTATTAAGATTGAAGACGATGAACATATTTTTGTAATGACTATTCATCATATTATTTCTGATGATTGGTCTACTAAAGTGATTGTTAGAGAACTTGGAATATTTTACGAATCTTATCTAAATGATTTTGTTCCACCGGTTCCGGATCTATCGATACAGTATGCTGATTTTTCAATATGGCAGAGGGAATGGCTGAAAGGCAAAGTTCTTGATTCACATATAAATTATTGGAAAAATCAGTTGTCAGGTTTACCTTCATTGTTAGAATTACCGACAGATTTTCCACGACCAAAACTGCAGACTTACAACGGAGATTTTATCTCTTTCGAATTGTCATCAGAACTTTCAAAAAAAATTAATCAAGTAAGTAAAGAAGAAGGTGTAACGGTTTTTATGACTTTACTTGCTGCTTTCAAAATATTACTCTATAAATTAAGCGGTCAAATTGATATTTGCATAGGAACACCAAGTGCAAACAGAAATAAGGAAGAAATTGAACCTCTTGTTGGATTTTTTGTAAATACTTTAGCAATAAGAACAGACTGTTCAAGCAATCCCTCCTTTAAGGAATTCATTGAGAGAATTAAGGAATCAACATTAGGGGCTTATGCTCACCAAGATTTACCATTTGAATATATTGTTGATACGGTTAATCCGGAACGAAATTTAAGCCATTCTCCTATATTTCAGGTAATGTTTGTTTACCAAAATGTACAAGGTACAAATGAAAAAAGAGATTCTGATTTGATAATTGAACCAATTGAATCTCATAGCAAAACATCGAAGTTTGATTTAACCTTGTTTATGGTTGAATCAAATAACAGCATTGGCGGAGCATTTGAATTTAATACTGATCTTTTTTCAAAAAACACCATCAAAAATTTTGCTGAATACTTTAATCATATTCTTGAAAATGCTTTAGAAAATATAACCAACCCGATTGAAAGTATAAGTCTACTGGATATAAAAGAGCAAGAAAAAATAGTTACTCAACTCAATACTGTTGAAAAGATGCCGTTAATAAAAAACTATTTGCCGGTAGAATTTACATCAATAGCCAATAAAAAATATAATAATACAGCAGTTGAGCAAAATGACGAGAAATATTCATTCGGTAAACTTGAAGAAGACTCCAATAAACTTGCAAATTATCTTAAAAAACTTGGTATAACCAATGAACAAATAGTTGGTGTTTGTCTACCAAGAACATTTAGATTAATAACAACTTTATTAGGAATATTAAAAACCGGAGCTGCTTATTTACCAATTGATCCTAAATATCCTCAAGACCGAATTAATTACATACTTAAAGATTCAGGCACTAACTTCGTTCTAACCGAAAACACTTTTTTAGATTTATTTGAAAATAGTGAAATCAATATTGTTAGTCTTGACAAAACTTTAGAAGAGATTAATAATGAAAGTTCCGAACCACCTAAAGTAAATATTGATAAAAATAATATTTGCTACGTAATTTATACATCGGGATCAACCGGGAAACCAAAGGGGACACTTATCACTCATGAGGGATTACTTAACTATTTAAGTTGGACTCATCATGCATATCCTTTTAAGCAAGGAAATGGTTCGTTAGTTCATTCAACAATTTCTTTTGATGCAACGATAACATCTATTTTTCCTTCACTATTATATGGAAAGAAAATAGTTTTAATGAAAGAATCTGAAGAGTTAGATGAATTAGCAAAAACAATTAACGCAAATGAAAAGTTTTCAATAGTTAAAATTACTCCTGCACATTTGGAATTATTATCAAATCTTATTGACACTAAAAAAGCTAAAGAAATTAGCGATGCAATGATTATTGGTGGAGAAAATTTAACTGTTAGTCAAATTCAATATTGGCAAAAAAATGCTCCGGAAACTTTGCTTTTTAATGAGTATGGACCAACTGAAACTGTAGTTGGATGTATTGTTTACGAAAGCTCAAAATTTAATGGAATAGGTTCGGTTCCTATTGGTAGAATAATACCCAATATGAAAGTATTTGTATTAGACAAAGAACTTTCTCAAGTGCCTAACGGAATAATAGGAGAACTATATTTAGGCGGAGTAAGTCTAGCAAGAGGTTATTTAAATAAGCCCGATCTTACTGCAGAAAGGTTTATTCCAAATCCATTCTCTAATGCCGGAGGGGAAAGGATTTACAAAACCGGCGATTTAGTAAAAATATTGGATGATGGAAATTTATTGTTTATTGGAAGAGTTGATGATCAAGTGAAAGTTAGAGGATATAGAATTGAGCTTGGGGAAATTGAACATAAACTAAATAGCATCAACTCTATAATAGAATGTGTTGTTGATATTAAAGAGTTTGGTGAAAATGACAAAAGAATTGTCGCCTATATAATTCAAGGAGAAAACAAGAAAAATGTTAAAGAAATAATAAATCTATTAAAACAAGAATTACCTGATTACATGCTCCCATCAAATATTGTTGAGATTAATAAAATACCTTTAACGATTAATGGTAAAGTAGATAGGAAAAAACTTCCTCTTCCGTCCGTTGATATACGAAATAATGAAATTGAATTTGTTGAACCTGGAACTGATACGGAAAAAAAGATATATGCTATATGGTCAGAAATTTTAAAAAATAATAATATAAGTGTTTATGATAACTTTTTCGATCTGGGAGGTCACTCACTATTAGTTACGAAATTAGTTGTAAGAATTGAACATCAGTTTAATATTTCTTTACCAATTCGAGATATTTTTGAATTCCCAACAATTGCACAATTAGCTTTAGAAATAGATAATGGTAAATATTTTACCCAATATTCTAAACTGACTCCAATTAAACAATATCATGATAAAGACAATATTCCACTTTCATTTACTCAAAGGCGACTATGGTTTCTTGATAAACTTGATCCAGGACAATCAATATACAATATGCCAATGGCAGTAAAAATAAATGGGAAAGTTGACATTATTATTTTAGAACAAACAATTGATTATTTAGCTGAACGACATGAAACTTTAAGAACAAACTTTACCGAAAGAAATGGTATTCCGCAACAAATAATTAGTGCAAAACATAATATTGAAATAAAGGTTAATGATTTTAGAAAGCTTAATGATGATTAGCAAAAAATAAAAGTAGATAATATTAAGCAAAATGAAGCAATTAAACCATTCAATTTAGAAGATGATCCTCTATTAAGAGTTCAAATTGCAATTCTTTCAGATGAACAGTTTGTAATATTTTTCACTATGCATCATATCATTTCAGATGGATGGTCAATAAATATTTTATTGGATGAGTTTATTCAATCATATTTAGCTTTCAGTAATAAAATTGAACCTAATTTGCCAGAATTGAAAATTCAATATTCTGATTATTCAATTTGGCAGCAGGAAAATATAGTTGGAGAAGTATTAGATAATCAAACAAATTATTGGATAAAAAAACTCGAAAATCAGCCTGCATTACTAGAACTGCCGATAGATAAACCTAGACTACCAATAAAAACTTTTAACGGTTCTCATTTATCTTTTGAAATTGATAAAAGCACTGTGCTGAAAATTAATGCAATGCTAAAGTCTTTAGCAATAACACCTTTTATGTTTTTGCTCGGAACTTTTCAGATACTTTTATCAAAACTAAGCGGACAAACTGATATTAGTGTAGGAACAACAGTTGCAAATAGGACTCGAATAGAAACTGAAAAAATAATCGGTTTTTTTGCTAATACATTAGTAATGAGAAATCAAGTAAAAGGCACACAACTTATTCAAGAATTTTTTGACCAGGTTAAAAAGACAGCATTAGAATCATACAGCAACCAAGATGTACCATTTGAAATACTTGTTGAGATATTGAAACCGGAAAGAGATTTAAGTAATACTCCTCTTTTCCAAGTAATGTTTGTTCTCCAAAATAATGAACAATCAAAGGGTATTGAATCGGATGTTCTTGTTGAACCCCTCGAATCAGAAAGTAATTCAACACAGTATGACTTAACTCTTTCCATGAATGCGAGTAATGATAATTGGGGAGGCACACTTGAGTTTAATACTGATTTATTTGAAAGCAATACTGTTCAAGCAATAATTTCATCGTATAACCATTTATTAAATGAGATTGTTGATAATAATAATAAGTTTTTATTTGAATTAGAGTATTTATCTGAGGAAGAAAAAAGTTTTCTTTTCAGAATAAGTGAAGGAAAAGTAATTGAGTATCCATACCCGAATGTACTTGACAAATTCAATGTAATTGTGCAGAAATACCCGTCAAAAGTTGCATGTGAATTTGATAATATTCATTTATCATATAAAGAATTAGATGAAAGAAGTGATAGAATATGTTCATATTTAATACTGCACGGATTTCACTTGGAAGATATTATTGGGGTAATGCTTCCCAATAGTATCGAATTAATCGAATGGATAATCGGCATAATGAAAGCTGGATGTGTATATATGCCAATAGATCGAAAATATCCTAAAGATAGAATTGAGTATATGATTGCTGATAGCGGTGTAAAAGCAATTGTAACAAATGAAGTTAGTAAAATAACTGAAGTAAATAAGATTAAAAATATCTCTTTAGAAAACATTAGCAAAGAACTTGAAAACCATAACAGTATTTTTGAAAAAAGAATAATTGATAGTGAAAATATTGCTTATCTAATTTATACCTCCGGTTCAACCGGTAAACCGAAAGGTGTTATGTTAAAGCACAAAGGCTTAATTAATCTAGTAGAAAATCAAATTAAAGATTTTGAAGTTATTTCAACTAGTAGAGTTCTTCAATTTGCTTCAATTAGTTTCGATGCATCAGTTTCTGAAATTTTTATGTCACTATTATCCGGAGCAACTTTATGTTTAGTTGATAGAGATAAATTAACAAATACTAATGAAATTGAGAATATTTTAACTGACCAAAACATTTCCGTAGTTACTCTTCCTCCTTCTCTGCTACAAGTAATGCAAGTACATGAATTTAATAATCTAAAAACAATAATCTCAGCAGGAGAAAAATTAAACAAAGAAGTTGCAAATAAGTGGAAGCAGAATAGAAACTTAGTTAATGCTTATGGTCCCACAGAAGCAACAGTAGGAGTAAGCAGTTTCAAATTTGATAAAATTAAAGATTATTGGAATAGTATTCCGATTGGATCTTCATTAAATAACATTAATTTATTTATACTTGATCATGATTTGAAATTAGTTCAAAGGGGAACAATAGGAGAAATATTTATAGGTGGAATAAGTTTAGCAAGAGGCTATATATCAAAACCGGATTTAACAGCAGATAAATTTATTCCTAATCCCTTTTCTGATAGAGAAGGGGAAAGACTTTACAGGACAGGTGATTTGGGTAGATTTACAAAAGAAGGTGTAATTGAATATATAGGCAGAGTTGATGAACAAGTAAAGGTTAGAGGATTTAGAATTGAACTGACGGAAATTGAAATTGTTATAAAATCATTATCTGATGTTGAAGAAGCTGTTGTAATTACTCTAGGGAAAGAAAATAAAGCAAAACTGATTGCATTTGTGAAAATGGCTGAAGAACATAATTTTAATTATGAAGAAATCAAACAAAAATTAAAAGATACATTACCGGATTATATGGTACCCAGCATTATCTTAGAAATTAAAGAAATTCCGTTTACGCCAAACGGAAAAATTGACCGTAAAAAATTACAAAAATTTGAGAAACTTGAAAATGTTTCTAGTAAAGAATATGTCATACCATCAACTGAATATGAAGTGAAGTTAGCATCAATATGGCAAGAACTTTTAGATATAGATAAAATTGGTATCTATGATAACTTCTTTGAGCTTGGTGGACATTCTTTACTTATAACTCAATTAGTATCTAGAATAAATGATAAATTTAATGTTAACATTCACTTAAAAGATTTATTTGAATATGCAAATATTAAATCTCAAGCTTCTTATATTGAACTGAAAGAAAAAACCGGCTATAGAAATAGGATTAAGATACTTAAATCAGAAAGGCCCGAACATATTCCTTTATCCTTTTCTCAACAAAGATTATGGGTACTTGATAAAATTGAAACTGAGCATGCTGTTTACAATATTCCAACTTCTCTTAGATTACTAGGAGAGATTAATATTAATAATATTGAAAAAAGTTTGAAGTTATTAGTTGAACGTCATGAAAGTTTAAGAACAAATTTTTATGATATAGATAATATTCCATACCAAATAATCCGGAACTTATCTGATAAAGAATTTCATATAAACTATAAAGATCTTAGCAATCTGAATGAAGAAAATATACAAAAAGAAGTTACTACAATATTGCAAAACGAATCTACGTATGTATTTGATTTAGAAAATGATAAGTTGTTCAGATTTACACTTATAAAAATCAATCAGAATGAACATATTATTTCATTTACATTTCATCATATAATTACAGACGGATGGTCGATTAACCTTCTATTAAAAGAATTTATCGAGATTTATTATGCATTAGAAAACAACATCGACTTGGATTTGCCGGAGCTAAAATTACAGTATGCAGATTTTTCAATTTGGCAAAGAGAATATTTAGAAGGAGAAATTCTAGACAAACAAATTTCTTATTGGAAAGAGAAACTAAAAGGGAGTCCACCTATACTGGAATTACCGATTGATAAACCCAGACCAAAAATAAAAACATTTAATGGTAGTAAAGTTCAAATTAATCTTGCATCGGTTATTAAAGACTCTATTAATCAAATTAGTACAAAAGAAAGTGTCACTTTATTTATGGTACTTCTTGGTACTTTTAAGATTTTACTTTCAAAATATTCCGGACAAAAAGATATTTGTATTGGAACACCTATTGCCAATAGAACAGAAATAGAAACTGAACGAATTACAGGCTTTTTTGCAAATACTTTAGTTTTAAGAACACTATTAAATGGAGACCCAACATTTAGCGAATTATTAAACAGAATTAAGAATACTTCTCTGGAAGCTTATGGCAATCAGGATGTTCCGTTTGAGAAACTTGTTGAATTAATTCAACCTGAACGAGATTTAGGTCATTCTCCACTGTTTCAAGTCATGTTTGTTCTGCAAAATAATCCAACTCCTAAATCAAGTATTGGTACACTTAAAATTGAACCGGTTGAAAACCATTTTAACCTTACACAGTATGATCTCACCTTATCTGCTGAAGAAAATAATAGTGGGCTTACTCTTTGGTTGGAATATAATACTGATTTATTTGAAAGATCAAGCATTGAACTTATGTTAGAGCGATATGTTGGTTTATTAAATAAAGTATTAACTAATCCCGGTGAAAGAATATCACAGTTAAGTTTTGTTGAGAATCCTAAAGAAATAAAACTTCTTGAACAAAATTTTAAGGGACGTCATACCAAATATAGAGAAAACAATGTAATTGAATTATTTGAGAAAATAGCAAATCAAAAAAGAGATAAAATTGCAGTTGTTGATAAATATTCAGAAATAACATATTCTCAATTAAATAGAAAAGCGAATCAAATTGCCAACTATCTCAAATCCCTTCAAGTGAATCAAGAAGAAGTTATTGCTGTTATGATGTCAAAAAGAATTGAAATGATTGCTACAATTCTTGGAATATTGAAAAGTGGTTGTACATATTTACCAATAGACCCAACATATCCGGAAGAACGAAAAAAATACATGTTAAAAAATTCGGAAGTTAACAAATTGTTAACCGATAACCCGAACTTAAAAATTGATAAAATAACAGTTATTACTATTAATGATGGAATTTTCAAAACCAACAACTCAAATAGTATAAGTTCTAATGTAAATATTCATGATGATAATCTTGCCTATTTAATTTATACATCTGGTTCTACTGGACAACCGAAAGGGGTTATGCTTACTCACAAGGGATTGTTAAATTTAGTTAAAAATCAGATTAGAGATTTTCATGTTACTGAGAACAGTCGGATATTGCAATTTGCTTCCTTAAGTTTCGATGCATCCATATCTGAAATATTCATGGCAATTTTAAGTGGTGCTATATTATATTTAGAAAACAACGAAAAACTAAGAGACAAAAAAGAATTACTTAAAATAATAAATAAAAATAGGATTACAACCATTACACTTCCTCCATCTCTTCTATCAATCCTAAAAAAAGAAGACTTAAAGACAGTAGAAACGATTATTTCTGCTGGTGAAATTCTTGCTAATGACATTGCAGATAAATGGATAGAAGATAAAAGATTGTTAAATGCTTATGGTCCAACTGAATCAACCGTAGGTGTAAGCAGCTATTTAATAGAAGAAATTGACGAAAAAGATGGTAGTGTCCCAATTGGTAGACCTATTGATAATGTTTCAATATATATACTCGATGATGGATTAAATATACTTCCTTATGGAATTGTTGGAGAAATATATTTAGGTGGTATAGGTTTAGCACGAGGATATATACATAACCCGCAAAAAACAGCGGAGGATTTTATCCCAAACCCATTTAGTAAGAATGGTGAGCGTTTATACAAAACAGGGGACTTAGGCAAATTAAAAAAAGATGGAACAATTGAATATATTGGCAGAGCTGATTCACAAATTAAAATTAGAGGCTACAGAATTGAATTAGGTGAAATTGAAAGCACTCTTAGAAAAATCAGTGGTATTAAAGATGCGGTAGTTGATATTAGAGAGAAATCTCAGAATAGAATTTTAGTAGGTTATTTGAAAATTGATAAAAGAAAATCATTTGATTTTGAAAAAGTTAAAATAGAGTTAAAGAAATATTTACCGGACTATATGATTCCAAATATACTTGTTGAAATAAATGAAATTCCTAAAAGTTTAAGTGGAAAAATTGATCGGTCAAGTTTGCCGGATTTTGAAAATAATTTAGTCATAACTAAGAATGAGTTTGTTGAGGCAAAAAATAAAACTGAAAAAAAACTTTTAACTATTTGGAAAAATTTATTGGGAATAGAAAAAATTAGTACTACCGATAACTTTTTCGAAATTGGAGGACATTCACTTTTAGCAATTCAATTACTTGGAAAGATTTCTGCAGAGTTTGATGTTGAATTGGAAATGGTTCAATTATTTCAAGAGCAAACAATAGTCAGCCTCAGTAGTGAGATACTCAGACAAAGTTCGGAAGTTGAAGATACTTCTAAGATTATTGTTAAATTTAATGAGGTTGAAGGTACAAACCCTATATTTTTCATTCATCCTTCCGGTGGAAGTGTACATTGGTACACATTGCTTTCACGTGAATTTTCAAATATAAATTCATTTTATGGTATTCAAGCATTAGGAATTAATGGGAAAATAGAACCACAAACTTCAATAGAAGAAATGGCAGCTACTTATATTAAAGCGATTAAGAATGTAAAACAAAAAGGGCCTTATATTATTGGCAGTTGGTCTATGGGAGTAATAATCGCTTATGAAGTAGCATATCAATTGTCAAAAATGGGTGAAATAGTTAAACCACTTATTATTTTAGACCAAGGACCGATTCTACCTAACAATGAACCGGAAGATACTGCAGAATTTTTATCAAGAATGTTTATGGGCAGAATTCAGTTTTCTTTAGATGACTTAAGAAAAATGTCTTACGATGATCAACTTAAAACCGTACTTAAAAAAGCGAAAAAAGAGAGACAGTTTCCCAAATATATAACATTCAAAAAATTCAAAACTTATGTTAAAATTTTAAAAGTTCAACAAGATGCTTGGAGAAACTATAAAATACCCAAATATTCAGGTGATTTGACTTTGATTAAATCTAAAGATAGTAATTATGATTATTATGATACCAGTGAGTATGGATGGGAAAATTTTGTTACCGGTAATATTAATTTATTTATTACAGAAGGTGATCATAATACGATGCTGCATAATCCAAAGGTTGAGAAATTAGCAGAAGTTATTAAACAGGTTTTAAAAAATAATTAAGAGAAAAATAATTTATGGATAGTTTATTAGGAATAATATTTTCACAATGGTTTAGATTATTAAAGGAGAATAAATTTAATATCTCAATAGATAAGTTTATTTTCTCTCTTGTAATAACCATTAATAGTGTTAAAAATTCCATTTATAGTAGATATGATAATAAAATTGCTAAGCAAAATAATATTGAGGATATTGAACTTAAATCACCAATTTTTATTTTAGGTCATTGGAGAAGTGGAACAACGTTCTTACATAATTTAATCAGTAAAGATAAGCAATTTAATTTACCGAGAATTTACCAAGTCATTAATCCTTTTAGTTTTCTGTTTATTCATAAAAAATTTATAAAAAAGCTTGAGGACTTAAAAGATCGAAAACGTCCTATGGATAATGTTAAAAGTGGACCTTTAGCTTACGGCGAAGAAGAATTTGCAATTGCAGCATTACTGCTTAAATCACCAGTAGTTGGGTGGGTATTCCCAAAACGTTACTATCATTATGAAAATTATTTAGATTTTAAAAATATTGATACAACCGAAATTAATGAATGGAAAACAACTTATATTAACTTTCTAAAAAAATATCAATAAATGATAAGAGGCAAATTATTCTTAAGTCCCCTGCAAATACAGCAAGAATAAAAATATTATTAGAAATGTTTCCGAATGCAAAATTCATTAATATACATCGTAATCCTTTTGATGTATATAACTCTACTGTTAAGTTACATGATACAGCAATTAAAAAATCGAGTTGGCAAACAAAATTTAGATTTAGTGTTCATGATAGAATATTAAAAACATATAAAAGAGTCTATGATTCTTACATAAATGAAGTTTCATTAATCCCAAAAGAAAATTTTGTGGATGTTTCATTTGAAGATTTAGAAAAATCACCAATTAATGTTGTAGAATATATTTACGAAAAACTTGGTATTGATGGTTTTAACAAAATGAAACCCGATCTTGAAAATTATTTAGACTCTGTAAAAAATTACAAAAAGAACACGCATCCAAATATCAATAATAACCTTAAAGAAAGTATAATTAAAGAGTGGAGAAAATATTTTGAATATTGGGGATATGACACAACTTATAATAATGCTACTAACTCAATAAATAGTGATTAAATGAACGAAAATAAAAATAATGTAAAAAATCCTCCGACCAAGTTATTTAATAAAAACTATTTACTTTTGTGGCAAGGCCAAAGTATCAGTCGTCTTGGCTCGCAAATGTATTATATGGCGATGGTAATTTGGATAACTAACCAAACAGGGTCAGCTAGTTTATTAGGATTAATGGGAGTAATTGGTGCTATTCCAGCTTTATTATTTACTTCAATAGGTGGAACTTTTGCAGATCGCTTTTCTCGAAAAATAATCATTATTATAAGTGATATATTAAAAGGACTTACAATTCTTTCTTTAGCATATCTTTTTTATAATTATTCTGATTCTACTCAACTCTTAATTACTTGGTTAATGGTAGTAGTTGCTTTTTCAAGTGTTGTGCAGTCATTTTTTACACCAGCTATATCTGCTTTGGTTACGGAACTTGTACCTAAAGATAAATTATCTACCGCCAATACTTTAGGACAATCTTCAGTTCAAATTTCACAAATATTCGGCTGGTCTTTAAGTAGTACCCTATATTTTATTATAGGCATACCGTTACTAACTTTAATCAATGGTTTAACTTTCATATTTTCTGCCTTTAGTGAATTATTTATAAAAGTACCGCAGAAAATTACTGCTTTATCTGAAAGTAGTAATGTAAAAAGTAACCGTTCATTTAAAACTGATTTTAAAGAAGGAATAAATTATGTATGGAAAGATAGTGGGTTAAAAAAACTGATATTGGCTTCAGTATTTATTTCTTTTTGTTCTACTCCAATAATTCTTCTATTACCATTTTATTTAAAAGTAGTCTTACAAATAAATGAATCATACCTTGGTTTATTATTTTCCGTAAATGCTCTTGGTATCTTTGTAGGTTCTATTCTTGCAAGCATAATAAAAAGTAAAAAAGGGAATAATAAAGCAAAAGTAATAATATTATTTATGATGTTAAATGCTATTACTCCTATTATTTTAGGTTTTATGAATAATGTAATATTTGCTTCTATTTTATTATTTTTAGGAGGTGTTTGGAGTGGGTTTATTCAAGTAAATATTCGAACAATATTACAACTAAGAACCAAAAGTAATATAAGAGGAAGAGTTTTTGGAGTAGTTGGAACACTGGCTGGTATACTTACACCATTAGCAATGGCACTTTCTGGGGTTGTAGCAGATCTTACTAACAAGAATATTCCATTAATTTACGGTGTCTCTGGTGTAATAATGTTTGGAATTTCAATTATTATTTGGTTTAATAAAGATATTAAAGACTTTCTAAATATTAATACTGATAGTATTATTGTTGAAGAAAACGAAGAGAATCATAACTTTTTTGATATAAATGAACCGGAAGCAATAATAAATATTGCTGCTATGAAAAGGTTTGAAGAAGGATTAAAAAAAAATAAATAATATATTTAATAAAAAAGGAGGAAAAATGAGTTGGGATGATAATGATGACAAACAAGTATGGAAAGTTGTTTTAAATCATGAAGAGCAATATTCAATTTGGCCTGCAGATAGAGAAAATGCCCTTGGCTGGAAAGATGAAGGTAAGGTTGGGACAAAACAAGAATGTTTAGATCACATTAAAGAAGTGTGTACAGATATGCGACCACTTAGTTTACGAAAAAAAATGGAAGAAATGGAGAAGAAAAACAAATAATTTGAGCCTAATTTGAATCATCTACATTCTTCAAAATGGATTTTAAGACCCAAACCTCAAAGGGAAGCTAAACTAAGACTTTTTTGTTTCCCATATGCCGGTAGTTCAGGTATTGTTACATACAAGCATTTAGTTGATATGCTCCCTGATTTGATAGAAGTTTGTCCTATTGAATTACCTGGTCGAGGAACAAGGATAAGCGAGCAGCTGAACAATAACTTAGATATAATAGTTAAACAAATATTCAATGAAATTACTAATTATTTAGATAAACCTTTTGTTTTTCTCGGCCATAGTATGGGAGCATTAATTTGTTTTGAATTGACAAATAAATTAAAAATATCTCATAATAAAATGCCACTAAAGCTTTATGTATCGGCACATAAAGCTCCTTATATGTAAAAAGAAGGGATAATTATGCATAAATTATCTGATAGTGATTTTGAATAAGAACTTATCAAAATGAATGGAATTGATAAAAATATTCTTGAGAATAGGGAACTTATGGACTTAATGCTCCCTATAATTAAAAATGACTATGAAGTCTGTGAAACATATGCTTATGTAAATAAAGGCAAATTGAACATCCCAATTGTTGCATTTGGAGGAAAGGATGATAAAGATGTAACTGAAAATCATCTTGAAGCATGGAAAAACTTAACAAATTCACATTTTGAATTAAAAATGTTTGATGGAGATCATTTTTTTATACTTAAAAACAAACAACAATTTTCAGAACACCTAAAAGCAAGATTATTAAATGATGTAAATGACATTAATAATCATAATAAAATAATTTAATGGTTGAAAATTATTGGACTAACCCTCCAACAATATTGCACCTGCCAGAAAATGAAATACATCTATGGCTATGTAAATTTGAACATCTAAAATCCTCTGTAAAATTCCTAAATGGAATTCTTTCCTCTGACCAAAAGAAAAAAGCAAGCAAATTTGTTTTTGAGAAAGATAGAATATCCTATATAATATCTAACGGATTGCTTCGCAAATTATTAGCTTCTTATACCGGTATTTCAATGATGAATATTAAATTTATTTATAATGATTTTGGGAAACCATTGTTAATAAATAACAATAATATTAAATTCAATCTTTCGCATAGTAATGAGTATTGTTTGATAGGTATAAATCGAAATGATAATATTGGAGTTGATATAGAGTGGATAAATAAAAATATTGCAATAGATGATATTGCTGGTAATTATTTTTCTAATAATGAAATAAATAAATTCAATTCTGTAAAACCTAATCATAAAATAACATCTTTTTATAAAATATGGACAAGAAAGGAAGCATTTATTAAAGCCGTTGGCAAAGGATTAAGCATTCCTCTAAATAGTTTTGATGTAGATTTGGATGACATGCATCCAAAAGTTAATAGAATAGAAGGCAAAGAAGATTTAACAAAATACAATTTATATAATATTTATATAAATAAATCTTATTGTGCTGCTGCTATGAATATTGGTCAACCAAAACATTTAAATAAATATTTCATTAAAAACATCTCCCAAGTATAATCCCCTAAAGTTAAGCTCCATTTTGAATCAAAATCAATAAATTTTGTGATCAAAATCACGTAATATTATTTTATAATAATTTAGTTTAAATCTTAAAAATAATATTTCGGTTTAGTAGCCTAAGGAAATCATTTATGAAAAAATTATTATTTACATTAGTCACTTTACTATATATTCAAGTAAATGGCCAAGACCCTTTTAATGCTCCAACAGTGTTACCTGGTGCTGATGCAAATATGTCACAATCTGTCGCATTTGGAGATTATGATAATGATGGTTGGGTTGATTTATATTTGTCAAAAGGGAATGATTCAGATGGATCAAGTTACATAAATTATTTATACAAAAATAATTCCGGTAATTTATCCAAGCAAAATATTCCCGGCATTACAGATTTAAATCTTACATCTGGTACTGCAAGTTGGGTGGATATTGATAATGATGGAGATATTGATTTATATGTAGCTGCAGCTGAACCTGGATTAAGTGGAGGGAAACCTGATAATAACCTTTTCTTAAATAATGGAAACGGTAGTTTTATAAATAAGACAGGTGATGCTACCACAGGAGCAATTGTTACTGATAATGAAGATTCACGACATATTGGTTGGGGAGATTATAATAATGATGGTTATCCAGATATGTTTGTAGACAATGGGAATATTACATTTTTCGGACCTACTAAAGCTAATAATTCTTTTTACGCTAATGATGGAGATGGAACCTTTACAAGAAAAAGTGAGGCAGAAATAGGGAATATTGTTTTTGAAGGTAGTGGAGTTAGCCCATATAGAACATTTGGGAGTGGTTTTGGATGGACCGATTTTAATAATGATGGTTATTTAGATATTTTTAATACATCAGGCGGTGGAAAAGATAACATACTTTGGAAAAACAATCCAACTACAGGAAAGTTTGAAGATGCAACTCCATTAGAAATGCAACCTGTACAAACAAGTTTTATCTCCGCTAGTTGGGGTGATTTCGATAACGATGGAGATATGGATTTATTCACATGTAATATGATAGATGGTAATAATTGGAGAAATTATTTATATAGAAATAATAGTACCACAACCACAGTATCATTTGATTCTTTAACTGGAATTGGAGATTTAGTTACAGATACCTATGAAACTATGAGTAGTTCATGGGGAGACGTTGATAATGATGGAGATTTAGATATTTATGTAACTAATCGGCCAGATAATAATCAAACTCAAATTCCTGCAACTTTATATAGTAATAATGGAGCAGGTAACGGATACTCTTTTACGAAAACTAAAGATTATTTTTATCCAGGCCCTTCAGATAATTTCAAAGGGCGTGGTGTAGCAATGGCTGATTTAAATAATGACGGATTTTTAGACTTAATTACTGCAAGAGAAGGAGAGCCCTTATTATATACAAATAGTGCTAGCAATAGTAATAAGTTTACATCAATAAAATTAGTTGGAACTGGAACAACTAATAAATCGGCAATAGGTTCCAGGGTAAAAATAACAGCAAATATTCCATAACAAAATGGAATTATTACTCAATTACGTGAAGTTTCAGGCCAAAGTGGTGGAGGCGGACAGAATGATCTTCGCAATCATTTCGGATTAGGAACAACATCTAAAATTGATGAGGTTAAAGTTCAGTGGTTAAATAGTACCGGCGGTTCGATAAGAGAAGAAAATATTTATACTGATCTTCCCGGAAATAAATTCATAATTTTTACTCAAGGAAATCTTACCGTAACAGCAGATGTTATTAAATCTCAAAATTTTATGTATTTATTTGGTAACACTGGTGGCTCTGTTGAGTTTACTTCCCCTGATGCAGATGGAGGAAGTTTATCAATGACCCGTACAGATTCAGATGCAGGTGGAACATTTAACAGTACCTTAAGTGCAACAACTCCTGGAGGTTCTACAATAACCCCAGATGGAGTATACCCGGATAAATACTGGACTATTACTCAAACTAATTTAACTGGATTTACAGCAACTGTATACTTTGATGCTTCTGGTTTAACTGATTCTCCTAATTTAGATAATGTTGTTCTACTAAAAAGAACTAATAGTTCTTCTGATTGGGAACCATTAAACACTAGTAGAATTGGGAATACTCTTTTTGCAACAGGAATTACTTCTTTTTCTGAATTTGGAATTGGATATGTAAAACCTGGTGTCCTTATTCAAACAAAAATTTATCTTCAAGGTGCTTACGATGTTAATGGTGATACTATGAAAGTTGATATTAATAGCTCTATTCCATTAACATCTCCATATTCTGAAGACCCGAGAACTACAACTGTTAACCCAATTCCTTCTACAATTGTTGATTGGGTATTGGTAGAATTGCGCTCAACTGATACTGGACCAACTATTGCTTCTAAAAGTGCTCTTATCAGAAAAGATGGAAGAATAGTAGCTGATGATGGAATAACATAATATATTAAAATAGATGCCGCTGACGGCAATTATTATATTATTATAAACCATAGAAATCATTTAAAAGTTATGAGTGCAAATACTATTAGTTTGAACAGCAATTCATCAATATTATATGATTTTACAAATTAGTTTGTTATTAGAGAATAAGATATTAGTTAATTTATTTTACAAATATGAATGGGAGTATTAGAATGGAACATTTCTACAAGGGTACTATATTTAAATCAAAGTTATTATTAACAACTTTATTTATTTCATTTCTTTTTATGAGCTTAATTTCAGCTCAGACAGTAACAAATAAAGAAAAGCTTCTACAATTTGCAGCTCAAAAAAAGCAGAATGGCAAAATAATCGTACCGCTATTGAAAATATTTTAAAAAATAAAGGCTATCAAATTAGATTTGAGAATAGTGAAGGAAATATAATTGAAGCTCAAGAATTACTTAACGGTATTCCTCAATATTACTCTACTAATAACATTAACGCTGCTAAATCAACAAGAACAGATAAATTATGGACTGCTCCGTTTAACGAAACAGGAGCTGGTTATAATAAATTAGGAGAATGGGATGGAGGAGGAATATTATTAACCCACCAAGAATTCGGTGGACGTGTTACTCAAGAGGATGTTCCTTCTGGAACAAGTACTCATTCAACACATGTTGCGGGAACTATGATTGCTGCGGGTGTTGATCCGAATGCAAAGGGGATGGCATATGAAGGATTGTTAAAAGCTTGGGATTGGAACAGCGATGAAGCAGAAATGGCAACAGCTGCTGCAAACGGACTAGAAATATCAAATCATTCTTATGGTTATATACGTGGTTGGTATTCTACTTTTGGTGATAAAGGACTTGGAAATTATTGGTATGGTGATAAAGGTATTTCTACAACTGAAGACTTTTGGTTTGGTTTTTATGAGCAGGGCACCAAAGATTTAGACCAAATCGCTTACGACGCCCCATACTATTTGGTAGTTAAATCCGCTGGGAATGATAGGGGAGAAGCACCTATTGGTGGTTTAACTAATTATTGGTGGGATGACACTGCTGGTGATTGGGCTACAATTCCATCCGGTTCAGTTCCAGAAAAAGACGGAGGAGCTGCTGGTTATGATTGCATAGGAACAAAAGGTGTTGCTAAAAATATATTAACAATTGGAGCCGTAGAAGATGTAACAAATTATAATGGACCATCAGATGTAGTAATGACTAGCTTTAGTGGATGGGGTCCAGCAGATGACGGCAGAATTAAACCTGATATTGTGGCTAATGGTGCAAGTCTTTATTCTTCTTCTGATGCCGGGAATGACCAATATACTACATATAGTGGTACTTCAATGTCCGCACCAAATACATCAGGAACATTGGCATTATTGCAAAATTATTATCAAAAGAATCATTCTTCTCAAGCAATGAGGGCTGCAACTTTAAAAGCCTTAGTCATTCATACAGCAGATGAAGCTGGAAATAACGATGGGCCTGATTATCAATTTGGTTGGGGATTATTAAATGCTGAAAGAGCAGCACAAGTTATAGATAAAGATGCAACAACAAATAATACCATAGATGAGTTAGTTCTAAATAATGGTTCTACTTATACAAGAAACGTTACAGTTGATGGAAGTGAACCTTTAGTCGTTACAATTGTATGGACTGATATACCCGGTACACCGGTAGCTGCAAGTTTAGATCCTTCTAATCCAATGTTAGTGAATGATTTAGATCTAAAAATTACTAATGGAGCAACAACATACTATCCATGGAAATT
>JAJRZB010000080.1 GCA_024275455.1 Bacteroidota bacterium
AAATATTCGTTCCGGAATATTTTATACGGCACTTTCAAAATACAGTGGAGTCTTTTCCAGTATTTTTATTAGTGCCATTTTAGCCAGGTTACTTACACCTACTGAGTTTGGTACTGTTGCAATTGTTATGGTTTTTATTTCTTTCTTTAACTTATTAAGTAATTTAGGTCTTGGTCCGGCAATTGTTCAAAATAAAACTTTAAGTGAAAATGATATAGAATCACTTTTTTTATTCTCAATTATTATTGGAATATCATTTTCCATAATATTTTTTTTATCAGCACCTTTTATTGCAAACTACTATGAAAGTCCGGAGCTTAAAAATTTATCCCGACTGATGTCTCTAATCATATTATTTCAAGCATTAAGAATTGTCCCTGAAGCACTAAATAGAAAACAATTAAAATTTAAGCATATTGGAATTATTCAAATAGTTGTTCAAATACTTGGAGGTATTGTTGCAATTATCTTAGCTTATGCTGGTTTTAGTTATTATGCTTTAGTTATTAATGCAATTTTCAGTAGTTTTTTAACTTTTATTGCTTTCTATTACTTGGAACCGGTAAAATTGAGATTTAATTTAAATATTAATTCAATTCGAAAAATATTTAGATTTTCATCCTTTCAGTTTTTCTTTTCTTTTATAAATTATTTTTCCAGAAATGCTGACAATTTATTAATAGGAAAATTTTTCGGTCTTTCGTCACTTGGCTTTTATGATAAAGCTTATAGGTTAATGATGATGCCAGTTCAGAATTTAACACATGTTATTACTCCTGTTCTCCATCCGGTGTTATCAAATTATCAAAACGATAAAAAAGTGATTTACAATGCATATATCAAGGTTGTAAAACTGCTTGCTATAATAGGTTTTCCATTGTCTGTATTCCTTTATTTTAATGCTTCGGAAATTATAAATATTATCTTCGGTTCTCAATGGCAAGAGAGTATCCCGGTTTTTAAATTACTAGCTTTAACCGTCGGTATTCAAATAGTATTATCAAGTACAGGTTCAATATTCCAAGCTACTAATAGAACAGATCTGATGTTTTATTCGGGAATTATTGGCACTTTATTATTATTAACCGGTATTAGTTACGGAATATTTTGGGGTAAAGATTTAGTCTCTGTTGGTTATGGATTAATACTCGCTTTTACATTAAACTTTATTCAAGCTTTGTATCTGTTAATTAAAAGAGCAATGGGTTTTTCTTACATAAGTTTTCTAAAAGTATTTCTTTATCCGCTATTAACGGGAGTGAGTATTGGGGTAGCTTTATACTTTACTCAGAATATAATTTCGCATAATATTTTCCTCTCCATACTAACAAAAGGATTTTTATCTCTTGTAGTTTTTATAACAATATCATCTCTGTCTAAAGAAAACAGAAAATTATTTAATGAGTATATTTGGAAAAAAAATAAAAGGTCTTCCGTAAAAAAATCTTCTTAGTTTTGCCCAAGTTATAGTTTAAGTTTAATTACACTTATAAAACAAAATAATCTATATTACTGTTCTAAATTAAATTTATTACTACCATGTATAT
This sequence comes from Bacteroidota bacterium, assembly GCA_024275455.1. Taxonomy (GTDB): domain Bacteria; phylum Bacteroidota; class Ignavibacteria; order Ignavibacteriales; family Melioribacteraceae. The sequence goes on from JAJRZB010000080.1 coordinate 1,548, forward strand.
TTTAGGTGTTTCTGCATATTATCATGATTCGGCAGCTTGTCTTATTAGAGATGGAGAAATAATTGCTGCTGCACAAGAAGAACGTTTTTCAAGAAAGAAACACGATCAAAATTTTCCTTCTAAAGCAATTCAGTATTGTTTAAAAGAAGCAAATATTAATAGTAGTCAGTTGGATAGTATTGCTTTTTACGATAAACCGTTACTTAAGTTTAATCGTATTCTCGAAACATATTTATCCTATCCGGGCAAAGGACTAAAGTCATTTATTACTGCAATGCCTCACTGGTTAAAACAAAAGCTTTGGATACCCGACTTAATTAAAAAAGAACTTTCTTGGGAGGGGAATGTACTTTTCCCGGAACATCACGAATCTCATGCAGCCTCAGCATTTTTTCCGTCACCCTTTGGTAGGGCAGCGTTTTTAACAATTGATGGAGTAGGAGAATGGGCTACTTCTTCTTTTGGAGTTGGTAAGGATAATAAAATAGAGATACAAGCAGAACTAAATTTTCCGCATTCCTTAGGCTTATTGTACTCGGCTTTTACATATTTTACCGGATTTAAGGTGAATTCCGGTGAATATAAAGTAATGGGATTGGCTCCTTACGGAGAACCTAAATATGTAAATACAATTTTAGAGAATATTATTGATCTTAAGGATGATGGATCTTTCGTAATGGACATGAGCTTTTTTGATTATGCTGTCGGACTAAAGATGACTAACAATAAGTTTAGCAAATTATTTAATGGCCCACCAAGAAAATCAGAATCTCCGTTAACTCAAAGAGAAATGGATTTAGCCAGGTCAGTACAAGAGGTTACTGAAGAAATTATGCTGCGTATGGCAAAACATGTTAAAAAAGTTACCGGTGAAAAATATTTATGTTTGGCAGGAGGTGTTGCTCTTAATTGTGTTGCAAACGGAAAAATATTAAGAGAAAATATTTTTGATGATATTTGGATTCAACCTGCCGCCGGTGATGCCGGGGGAGCTTTAGGAGCAGCTTATTTAGCATATTTTTATAAAAATAAAAACGAAAAATTGAAAAAGAATCATTCTCTTCAAAAAGGATCTTATTTAGGACCTTCCTACTCTGATGAAAAGATTAAAAGATTATTGGATAGATATGATCTTGAATATAAATATTACAAAGAAGCCGAATGTATAGATTTGGTTAGTAATTATCTTATTGAAGTAAAAGTTATAGGATGGTTTCAGGGAAGAATGGAATTTGGACCAAGAGCATTGGGGGATCGTTCCATCATTGGAGATGCCCGTTCCTCGGAAATGCAAAAGAAAATGAATCTTAAAATTAAATACCGCGAAAGTTTTCGTCCATTTGCTCCATCCGTTCTAGCTGAAGAAATAAGTAATTGGTTCGAAATCGATAGAGAAAGTCCCTATATGCTTTTAGTGGCAGAAGTTAAAAAAGAAAAACAAAAAGAAATGACTTCGGAACAAAAAAAATTATTCGGAATAGATAAACTAAATATTCCCAGGTCTGAAATACCGGCAGTTACTCATGTCGATTACTCTGCAAGAATTCAATCTGTAAATAAAAATGATAACCCGAAATATCATTCTCTTATTTCAAAGTTTTTTGAAAAAACAGGTTGTCCGGTAATTGTAAATACATCCTTTAATGTTAGGGGTGAACCGATTGTTGAATCACCAATTGATGCGTATAAATGTTTTATGAGAACAGAAATGGATGTGTTGGTTTTAGGAAATTATATACTGCTAAAAGAAGATCAACCAAAATTTCATGATGAAATAGATTGGAGAAGTGAATATGAGCTTGATTAAAGATGTTAAATATGAGTTGGAAAGGTTAAATCTGTCGAACAAACAATTAAGGAAGTTTGGAATAACTTTTGGGATTCTTTTTTTTATAACGTTTATTTACTTTTTCCTCAAAAGTGATTTATCAAGTGCAAGTGTATTATTGATTGTTGCCGGAATTACTTTTATTGTGTTAGGCCTGATTTTTCCCTTAAAGCTAAAATTACTCTATAAATATTGGATGGGGATTGCTTTTTTTCTCGGTTGGTTTGTTTCAAGAATAATTTTAACAATATTGTTTGCTTTTATAATAACACCAATTGGAATACTTCTAAAAATTATAAATAAAACATTTCTTAATTTAGATTTTCCAATTAAAGAGAAAACAAATTGGGTGATTAAAAATAATTCAGAAAGTAAAATAGAAAAAATGTACTAAATTCAAATAAATATATTAAAATTTTAATATATCAGGTAAAAATTATGTATGATTAATATCACATAAATTGAAAGAACATAAACCTTTTTGTTAAATAACTGTGTTAACCCACCAAAATTAAATAAGTTACTTTATTTTTAACTTGAATGTTTTTAATAATTGCTGTATCATTCTAATACACAATTATTTAAATATTGCATTTTCCTAAGTTAAAATTTATTAAAGAAATTTAACATTTCTTCGAATATAAATTGATTTAACAATATCAAATTATAATTCTATATTATTTATTAGTCTGGCATGTAAATTGTAAAAATTATTCAATTATAGAAGCTTTCGTTAAGAGCAAGTACAAAAATTACATAATATACTTTAGGAGAAAATAGGAATGAGCACTAAACACAAACCAATTCTTTTTTTAATTGCAGTATTATTGTTTATGCCTGCATTGCTTTTTGCACAGGGTCCAACAATAACTCTTCAACCTCAAAATCAAACGGTTTTAGAGAAGGAATATGCAACATTTACATTAACTGCTACTGGTGATGCATCTATAGCATATCAATGGTATAAAAATGGGAGTTCAGTAAGTGGTGCAACATCAAATACTTATGTTACTCCAGCTACAGTTTTAGCAGATGATCAATCTGTGTTTTATTGTATTGTTACCGATAGTAGCGGTAGTACTCAAAGTGATAATGCAACTTTAACAGTAATTGCTGGAGATCCGGCTACAATTACAGAACAGCCCTCTAACCAAAGTATTTTAGTTGGGCAGACAGCAACTTTTTCAGTTACGGCTACCGGAACCGCACCCATTCAATATCAGTGGACTAAAAATGGAGTTGATATTGCCGGTGCAACTTCATCCAGTTACACTACTCCTTCAGCAATTATAGGAGATGATCAATCAGTATTTAATTGCGTGGTTTTAAATAATTACGATACGGTTACATCTGATAATGCAGTTCTATATGTTACAGATGCATCAAGTCGTGTAACCTCCGGCATCCAAGTTTTATATGAATTTGAAGAACAAAGCGGAGAAGTGGTAAATGATGTTTCTGGAAACTCAAATCCGGAAGACCTTGATATTATCACTCCGGAAAATACTGCTTGGACACCAAACGGTTTAGAATCACTTTATAGTGGTGCGAATATAAGAGCACAATCAGTTGATTCAAAAATAAGAACTAATTGTGTTGCTTCAAATGAAATTACTCTTGAAGTTTGGATTCAACCGGAATTTGTACCTCAAAGTTCAAGAAGAATATTTACCTATTCGCTATCCGGTAGTTTTCGAAATTTTTCAATAATTTCAGAAGGAGATCATTATGAGTTCAGATTAACAACTACTGAAACTGACCTTAATGGTTTACCAGCCCTGTCAAGTACATCAGGTACTCAAACCGGGGAACTAACTCATCTTGTTTATACTAGACAAAGTGATGGTACTGCAAAAGTTTATGTTAATGGAGTTTTGGATACGTCAGGTGTTATTCCGGGAGACCTTAGCAGATTTAAAGATAACTATTGGTTGGGAATTAGCTCAGAACCGTTAGGTGGTTTAGAGTGGAGAGGAATGTTCTATTTGGCAGCAGTTTATGATAGAGCCTTAAGTGATTTTGAAGTACAGCATAATTATTCAATTGGAACTCCTGTTGATCGTGTTCCTGCTTTCACAATTCAACCAGAAGATCAATATATTGTTGAAGGTGAATCAATACTACTTGATTCCTATGCTGTTTCTGTTCTTCCATTAACATATCAATGGACTAAAAACGGGGTAGCAATTCCTGGTGAAACAAATAGAAAATTGAATCTAAGCAATTTAGGAAGCTTAGATAATGGGGCAGTATTTGCAAATACTGCTACAACCTCCGAAGGAACTACTTTTAGTAATACTGCAACTGTACATGTTACTCCGCAGGGAGAAAGAGTTAATAATGGAGCTCAAATAATGTATACCTTTTCAGAAGGTTCGGGAAACACATTAAATGATGTTTCCGGTGTTGGAGCACCATTGAACTTGACAATTTTTAGTGCTGATGCAGTTCAATGGGAAAATCATGGCTTAAGAATTAATACAACTCCATCTGTTGTAACAACAAACTCGGCTACAAAAGTTATCTCTGCAATTAAAAGCTCAAACGAAATAACTATTGAAGCTTGGGTGTCATCATCTAATCTTACACAATCTAGTCCTGCAAGAATACTTACTGTTTCTGCTGATGGTTCAAATAGAGATTTTTCATTGGGACAGAATAACGATAGTTATTAAGTAAATGTTCGGACTACAAGTACTGACAATAACGGTGTCCCAGGAATAAACAGCTCAGTCGGTACTGTTTCATCAGATGGATTCGACCATGTTGTTTTTACCAGAGAGGCAGATGGAACTGCTAAATTTTATATTAATGGTACGGAAAGGGTTTCTACCACTTTAAGTGGTGACTTTTCTAATTGGAATGATTCCTACCTAATGTCATTTGGTAATGAGTTTGGAGTTGATAATCATTGGGAAGGATTAATGAATTTTATTGCAGTTTTTGATAGAGCATTAACTAATAGTGAAGTTTTACGAAACTATAATTTTGGTCCTTATGGTGTTGTTAATGATCCGTCTAATCTTATTGTTACAGCTAATGAAATTGGTAAAATTAGTCTCAGTTGGGATGATAATTCTACTAACGAAGATGGATTTTTTATTGAAAGAGGGGAAGGAACACCAATTACATTTAGTGTTCTTGGATCTGTTCCGGAAGACTCAACCTCTTTTACTGATACAACAGTAGTTGATAATAAAGATTATACCTATAGAATAAAAGCTTTCTATGGTTTAGGAGAATCCGATTATTCTAACGAAGTTACAGTGCATTCGTTAAC
>JAJRZB010000081.1 GCA_024275455.1 Bacteroidota bacterium
AAAAAAACAATAAAAATACTATATATTAAAACAAATATTCGACCCGTAGGGCGAATTTTTCCACCTAAAAGTCGAATAATTTTATTCTAACTAAAATGCATGATTAACATACATTTGAACAAAAGAGCCCTCTACACTTTGAGCATAATCTAATCTTAAAATAAGATTGTTCATAAATATTCTTATTCCGCCGCCGGCACTCCATTTCATATCCGTATGCAGGGTTGAAACATTCCACTCCGGGGCTACTCGACCAAGTTCGGCAAAAAAAGCAAACTCTAACCAGTGTACGTTTAATTTTCTGGTAAGTGCCCAATAATCAAAGGGATTCCAGTCAATTATTTGTCTGTATTCCGCTCCGTAATAAATTGCAGCTCTATCATTAAAGCGACCTTCATAAAAAGCACGCAATCTATATCTTCCTCCAAGATATGCTCCTGTATAAGGCGGCGGTCGGTGATACATTCTAATTTCTTTTCCTGTAGGGTCTTTTCCTACAACATCGTAATCATTCCAAGTAAGTGTGTTAACCGTCCAGAAATTTACTGCTAAAACTTTAGGCAGCGAATTTTTATCACCCCAATATTCGTGCAGCGGGAAATACCAGGTTAAATCCGTTTCAATAACACTCCACGGAGCAAAAGTATCGAACCATCCGAAATCACGGCGGAAAGAAAATTTTTGAAAACTGCCGCGAGTAGGATTTACATAATAATCAGTATTTTCACGCGTTAAGGAAAAATCAATTCCGTTTGTTGCAAAGGCAACTCTTTTTCTATAAAACGGTTTTATATCTATAAAAGTTCTGCCGCTAACAAAGGGATTCCAATCAGTTCCACCCATTTCACCGGATTTTAATATTCCATCTTCTAATACCGGGTTAAAATAAACTTGGTCTTTTCCATGACCTATTGGCAGCAAAAATCTGAACTTAAGCTCGTACCATTGATCGTAGCCGCTTACTTTCATATAATCATTTTCATCCGAGTTGTTACTTCCGGCTCGCGGCTTATTTGGGTTAACCGGTAAAAAAGGATTATCTTTATACACATTGAGAACACCAAAATAACCGCCTAAAATATCCGGTGCGATGTATAAGCGTGGATAAAAAGGTAAATAAAATTCTCTAAATTGAATAAATCCATACTTAGTTCCGTTTGTACTAGCTAATCCTCCCATAAATAAAGACATATTTCTCTGCGATAATCCTTGAATCCCAACAAAGCCGCCTGCAGCCCAACCGAATATTTCGCTGTATAACACGAACGGAAGTGCTGCAATGGTAACTTCGGTATCCGTAGAATCAACTGCATTTGTTGAACTACTTTGAGAAAACTTGTCTGAAGTAGTTCTACTTTTATGTGCTAAACTTACAGTTTGCGAGTTAGTGTTAATAAACAATATCATACTTAGAACAAACTGCAATAAATATATTTTCGGATTAGCTAATTTTCTCACGTTATATTTCCAAGTCTAATAAAGTACTACTCATAACAGTCTTCATAAATTTTAGTTGCATTTGAATCGACATGTGTAATCGGGTCTTCGTTCATTAGCTTACGCAATGTATTTTTCAGTTTCATCATCTGAATGAATAAATCATGTTCAGGTACAGAATTTTGTGAATGCATCGGACTCTTAAAAAATAAAGAGAGCCAATCTTGAATTCCTTTCATGTTTGATCTTAAAGCTAAATCGGTAAATAAAATTAAATCCAACATTATCGGGGCAGCAAGAATAGAATCTCTGCAAAGAAAATTAACTTTCAACTGCATTGGATATCCTAACCATCCGAAGATATCTATATTATCCCAACCTTCTTTATTATCACCGCGAGGCGGATAATAATTGATTCTTACTTTATGATAAAAATTACCATATAATTCAGGATAAATTTCCGGTTGAAGAACAGTATCGAGTACAGATAGTTTACTTTCTTCTTTTGTTTTAAATGAACTTGCATCATCTAAAACTTCTCCGTCTCTATTACCTAATATATTTGTAGAAAACCAACCATTTAGACCTAACATTCTTGTTTTTAACATTGGTCCAATTACTGTTTTTATTAAAGTTTGTCCGGTTTTAAAATCCTTGCCTGCAATTGGAATATTGTTTTCTTCGGCCAAATCAATAATAGCCGGAACATCTGCACTTAAGCCGGGCGAACCATTAATATAAGCGGCTCCTTCTGAAACTGCAGCCCATGCATAAAGCATACTTGGTGCAATATCAGTATCATTATTTTTCATTCCCTCAATAAATGATTCTTTTGTGTTGTGCACATCATTTATCGGAATAAAAATTTCAGTGCTTCCCGCCCAAATTACAACAATTCTATCAAGAGAATTTTTCACTTTGAAATCTTTAATATCATTTCTTAATTGCAACATTAAATCATATTTGTTTTCGCCTTCTTTTACATAACTTCCGGATAATCTTTTAACATATTCTTGGTCAAATACAGCTTTCATGGGTCTTAAGTTTTCCAATTCATCGGCAACATTTATTAAGTCTTTTTCTTCTAATACTTTAGCATACCGAGAAGCTTCAAGACAGTTTTCATCTCTAATATCCCAACCTCCAAAAACCAAATCATTCGTTGATTCCAGGGGAACAAAATCTTTAATAAACGGAAAATAATTATCCGTACGTTTTCCAATTCTGATTGTTGCCATTTGAGATACCGAACCTATTGGATGTGCAAGACCTTTTCGGATGGCAAAAATACCTGCTAAAAAAGTAGTAGATACTGCACCATTTAACCCCACGATAAGCACACCGAGTTTTCCATTGGGTTGTTTAATTCTATTGGTTTCCATTTTATAATTTCCTTATGTTAGTTTATTTTTAATTCTTTTTTATAAGTATTGCTCTGAACTAAATTATTAATCGCCAGCGTTAATTCATTTAACGATTCTATAGTTACATCCGCATTTTCTGATTTATTGGTATCAGTCCAGCCCTTAACTTTAAGCCAAACTGTTTTACAACCAAGCAATTTTGCGGGCGTTATATCATTTTTATATGAATCTCCAACTACAATTACTTCTTCGGGTTTTATATCTAATTCACTAATCATATGTTTAAAAATTCTGCTGTCAGGTTTTCTTATTCCAACAATTGTTGAATCAATAATTATATTAAAGTATTCGAGTCAACTAAGTCCGGTAATAACGGTTTTAACATTCCCGTAATAATTTGATACTAATCCTAAAGCAAAATTGTTTTTTAACTCATGTAAAATATTTTTAGTTATAGGAATATTTTTGAGAACAGATTGATAGCAATAATTGCTTAGTTCTGTAACTGTTTTTCTCTCATCTATATTCAGCAAAAGTTTATTATCAATTAAATATTCTAATTGATAAGTAATTTGTGTTTGATATGTTTTTAACAAAGAGAAATCTTCTTGAATAATTCCCGGTATTTTTCTTTCCGAATAGACAAATGCATTTCTGAATTCTTCTTTAAGAATAGAGATTTGAAAATGGGTGTATGCCTCCCAAAATTTCTCCGCCCAATGAACTCCATTTGTATCAAGAGTTCCGCCAAAATCAAATACTATAGCTTTTATTGTTTGATTCATTTTGTTTCCAAACTAAAATTGCTTTTACTGCTTTTCGGTTTTCTAAGTTGAATAAGTAACAGTCCGATGAGTATCCAAAAAAATTCTCTTATCCTGTTCATCAATCCAATGTAAACACCAATTACTGATGTTATGTTTAATCCGCCCATAATTAGAAAGAGGCTTCCTTCCCGAACACCTAATCCCATTGGAATAAAAAAGAATAGATTCAATATTAGTGAGCTGAATGCATTTATGTATATTGCATCTTCCAATGTTATAGTTATTCCAACTGCACGCAGGATAAATATAAATTCAACCGATGCTACTATTCGTGCAATTACCTC
>JAJRZB010000525.1 GCA_024275455.1 Bacteroidota bacterium
TAATAATAATAAGCAAAAAACAATTCAAGCAATTATTGGTGATATAGAAAAACAGAAAAATATTACAATTGAATCGGATTTTGTTGATTATATAAAACTAGATGATCATACCCTACATAGTGTTTTTATAAGAGAAGATAATACAAGTGTTGAATTTATAAATTCTTGGGCTGCTCACAATGGCAGAAAGTATTACAAAATTTCTACCATCAAAAATTCTGAAACAGCTTTAGCTCATTATGTAGCAAAGCACAATAAGTTTTTTGAAGAGGACTATACATTAATTATTAATACCGGGCACGAATCAAGTAAGTTAATTTTTCTAAAAGGCGATAAGTTAATCCATATTGGTACATCTCTAGACATTGGAACACAAAATATTCATACTTATGATGTTTATTTTTCCAAAATATTACTTGAAATGGAAAATGGTAGTATACCAAGACTTGATAATGTAATTCTTTGTGGTGATGATAATGCTGAAAACTTTGTTCTTTCATTTTATGGTACTTTCCCTGAAGCTGATGTTCGTGAAATAACATTTGACGACCTAGATACTACAGCGCTTACAGATGAACAAAAAGAAAAATTATCATCATTTGCATTTGCAATTGCTGCCGGACTTGAATATTATGATGAAAAAGAGGGTAAATATTCAGGAATCAATTTTTTACCAAAGTATATTGTTGAAAATCAAAAATTTATTCAATTCGGATGGCATTCATTATTAGTCTTTCCATTGTTATTTGCGGTAGCTTTCTTTTTTACATTTCAAGTTTTAGAAAAGAACAAAGAAATTAATAGGCTGCAACAGGAAATTGCTAGGTTAAAACTTTTAAAAGCTCAAAATGAGTTAATTGTTCAAGAGATGAATCAATATAGCGATAAGATAAGTAACTTTGACCAAGTGCAAGCTAAGTTAGATTCTGCAACAGCCGGTACGGAAGCATGGGGTAAAATGCTGATGAATATTTCTGATTTTATAGAAAGAAGAAGGACATTTTGGGTATCAAGCTTAGAAGCAAATATAGATAATACTGTGAACCTAAAAGGTTATACACTTTCGAGAAATGTATTAACAGATTTTGTTGATGCTAATAATTCATCACTCTTAAATACTGTATCGTATGAACCGTTAAGGGAGAATAAAGCATATGCCTATACTCTAAATTTTAATTTAATTGAGAACGGAGTAGAAAAAAAATGAACCGTAAAATTTTAAGTACATTACTTCTGGTAGGTATTTTTGTGTTAATTGCAATTGGTGGAAGTGCATATACATATTATTACCAAGATGGTATTATTAAAGATAAAAATAAAGAGTTGAAGAGTCTGAGAATTAGTGCTCAGAATACCGAAGAACTGGAGCTGCAATTAGCCGACCTCAAGAAAAGAGTAGTTGAGATGGATTCGATTTTAGCTTTAAGAAAGTATATTATTCCGGTTAATATACCTCAATCTAACTTTTTCAAATTTGTTAATAAAGTTAATAATGAATTTTCAGAAAACTCTTATGTAAATCTGGAATATTTGGGTGAAGGGAAAGAAGGAGATTTCTTGAGTTACAGTTACAAATTAAGCGGGACAGCCGAGTTTAACGATTTGTTCAAACTTGTTTACTCTATTGAGCAAAGCAAAGAACTGAAGAAA
>JAJRZB010000526.1 GCA_024275455.1 Bacteroidota bacterium
CCTACTTTGGAAGATGGAGAATATACTTTAAGGGTATTCGGGAAAGATGCTTCAGGTAATGTGAGTGATTCCTCAGGAATAACTAAAACATTTAATATAATCAATGAAGCAAAGTTATTAAATGTTTATAATTATCCGAACCCGTTTAGCATTGATACTTATTTTACATTCAAGTTAACTCAGATTCCTGATGAAATTCGAATTAGGATTTTTACTATTGCAGGTAGACTAATTAAGGAAATAGAATTAAGTAGCGACCAACTAAATTTTGATCTGAATAAAATTTACTGGAATGGTAAAGATGATGATGGTGATTTTCTTGGTAATGGAGTATATTTGTATAAAGTAATAATGGATGTTGGTGGTAAAAAATACGATGTTACTCAAAAAATGGCTGTTGTGAGGTAATTATATGAAAAATTTATTTTATAGTACTATCTTAGTTTTTTTTATAGCAAGTCAGTTAAATGCACAATTTTTCCCTCTTCGCCCAAATGAGGGCTTTGTTGGCGGTGGTGCTGGTTTAAGTTGGATAAACGATAAACCTTATTACACAATACAACTTTTCCCGGAATTTTCTTTTGCTAATTTTGGGATTGGTCTAAATCTGAACCTTGAAATTAATAGCGAAGGTAATATTAGGAATGAAAACTTTAACGAATTATCCGATTACCTTAGCATAATTAGATATGTCCGGTACGGACAAAAAAAAGATCCGTTTTATGCTAGACTGGGAGCATTAGACTATGCTACACTTGGTCATGGTAGCATTATGTACTTGTACAACAATAGCCCTAGTTACGATACTAGAAAAATAGGGTTAGAGCTGGATGCCGATTTTAATCATTTTGGTTTCGAAGCTGTGTATGGGAGTTTTGCAGAGAAAGGTGTTGTTGGATTAAGATCTTTTGTACGTCCTTTGAGATTTACCCAATTATCTAAAATTCCAATTATCGGCGGATTTGAAATTGGAGGAACTTATACAACAGATTTCAATAGTAATGCTGGAATTTCTTCAGGATTTTATGATAATAATTTAGATGAATTTACTATTAACAAAGATCATGGTGCAATTGAAATTATTGGTTTTGATTTTGGACTACCCATTTTAAGAACAGGGTTACTCAATGCAGATATTTACTATGATTATGCTGAAATTCTTGGTTTTGGAAACGGAAGAACTGCCGGTATTTCTCTTACGCTTAAAGGCTTGGGTCTTGTTGATGTGAGAACAAAATTTGAAAGACGTTTTAACGGTAAAAATTATATTCCGGCATATTTTAATTCTTTTTACGAAATTGAGAGATATCAATTTGATACTGAAAACAATATTGTAAGAAGTAAAATTCAAATTTTGGAAAATGGTATAAATCTAAGTAACGGATATTATGGAGAATTAGTTGTATCTGTTTTAAATTCATTTTACATTTTCGGAAGTTATCAACGATTGGATGAAGATCCTGAAAGTGGAGTCCTAAATTTGAGAACAGATATATCACCTAAAAATGGTTCATTTGTTGCTCGAGCTGGTTACGACAAAGTTAATATTAAAGATGAGAAAGATTTATTTACACTTGATGACCGTTCATACTTATTTGCTGAAATCGGCTATAAACCAATGACGTACATTTTATTTTCAATTATTTATCATTGGACATTTACTCCAACTAGAGATATAAATGATAATATTCTTAGATATGAACCACAGAAGAAAATTGAACCGAGAATTTCATTTATTTATCCTCTATCTTATTAAA
>JAJRZB010000527.1 GCA_024275455.1 Bacteroidota bacterium
AAGTTTCAATTCTAAGATAGTTCGATTAAAATAGTGCAAAATAGAACAAAAAAAAGGTGCTGCACCCTAAAACAGCACAAAACAGTATTATTGTCGATGACATAAAAATGGTTAAATAATAGTCTAAAATCAAGTAAAAAGTGCATAAATTAAATAAAATTGGTTATTTCGTTTTTTTCTATGCCGAAAACTTTCTTATCGACAACTTCGGTGTTTCTTATGGCATAGAATATAACAGAATCTTCTTTCCGGTTTATTTTAGGAAGCAATTCTTCTTTTAGAGAAAGGTACTGTGTTTTTGTCAATTCACCCTCAAATACAGAGCGTTGGACCCAATAGAGGTATTTTCGGCAGGTTTTTAACACTTTTGGTAATCTTTTAGGACTCGCAACATCGTAAATTAAAATGTAATACATGGTTCTAAGTTTTTTATTTTCTTTGTTCATTTTGTTTTATAGTGTTCTTAATTAACTTTAATAGAAAGAAAGAAAAATATAGCCGCTAATTCGCTAATGAAAAAACAACCGGAACAAGTTGTTTAATAATATATCAAAAACAAATTGGTTTTCGGATTATTCTTATTGAAAAACCTCACCTATATCCTCTCTTTCGTAAAGAGAGGACTAATTGAAAATCCGAACACCAATTTGAGATTAGTATAATATCCGTAAGTAAATTAAAGTTTATTACCAATTCATCATTTATTATCAGCAATTCAGAATCTAAATTAAAACTAATAAAAACATATTGTTATAAGCTAAGTTGGAAAAATATTTCCGGTTAAGTTTTACGTTTTTAGCGAATCGGGAGATTCGCTGCTACATTTTATAATATTTGCTTCTGAATTTCTGTTTATTATTAGAATGCTTTGCATAACCTAAAAATGGCTGTCATTCCGGCATGCTTTAAGCCGGAATCTCATTAAAATGAATAGATTCCGTGTAAAAACATCACGGAATGACAATCTTTGAGAGGTTATTCAAAGCCTTCTATTAGCCATTCAACATTAAACATTAGCCATTCACCATCATCCATTCCCAAATCACCACTTTGTTCTATATGCTTTGTATGGTTTGTTTTCATTAATATGCTCAATTAAATTATAGCATTCTTTACGCACCAAACTTTTATAGCTGTATCTTTTACCGTTTTCTTTGTTAGTAAATTTTGTAATAAGTTTTTTCTCAAACTCGAATGCAAATTTCTTTTTAGCTTCTTGTTTAATTCTGCAGAAACCGTTACGTGTAGTAAAATCTTTATCGCTTACAATGTTTTTGTTTATTACTTTAAATATTGCCCGGTCGGTAAAAATAGGTTTGAAAACATCTGCAATATCAAAAGCCAGACTAAGTTTAGCATCGGCGGGCTGATGCAGATAACCTATTTCGGGGTTTAAGCGCGTGTGTAAAATTTCGTTAATGCAAATTGAATAAACAATAGCATTGCCGTAAGAAATAAGACTGTTAATCATATCCGGGGGCGGGTTTTTAATTCTTTTACTAAAACTTACGGGGAAGTGGAAAATTTCTTTCCAGGCACTGTAGTATACTTTTTTTATTGTTCCTTCAATACCCATCAGTTCATTTACATTTTCGGCGTTATCAATTTCTTTTTTCATTTCTTCTATATATTCCATAAAGTCAATAACTTCGGCACCCCTGTTAAAATGATATTTAAGATTGGCAATTGTATTGTGTGCGGCAGCTTTAACAAATTCTTTGGCAATTGTCATACGTTTATCGTTATTGTTAAAGTGCTCCACTTGGTTAATTAATAACGAGCCTGAAAAAGGATGTTCTCTTGGTAAAAAGGTTCCGGCATAATTGCCTCTGTAATTAATTACGTGCATAGGTATTTGATGTTGAGATAAGAAATACAGGAACCGCGAGTTGAAGCCGACCGAACCGATGGCAAAAATTGATTCTACATTTTCAACGGGTATATATTTCTTATCCCCGGTTGGTATGTTTATTTCTTTGGATAAATAATATTCCTCTTCGTTTTCGTATTCATCATAAAATTCGTCTTCTTCATCTCTAACAACAGTTTGAAAATAAAGCGTATTAAGTTTACGCTGTAAAATTGTATCGGAAAATATGTAAAGTCTTTGTTTCATAAAAACTCCTAATATTTTTTATACAAAAATAAATTGAAAAGAATGATGATTAAAGCAAAGAAATGTTGCGGAAATGTTTCTGAAAATGTTTTTATTCGCGCATTTGCGGCAACCGAAAAACAAAGAAGCCGCTAATTCACGAATGATTATTATTCGTAGTTTATGCCAAGTTTGTCTTTAGGAGCGTTGATAAAATAAAGTGTATCGCCCCAAGCACGTTTGCTTGCAATTTTGAATTCGTTAAATGTTTCATTATCGCTAAAGAGCATTTCTAATTTATTATTTATCTTACTTCGTTTGGATCTGAAAAGTGTATCCTCAATTCATTTTACGTGCCAATGTTTTTTATCGTTGGAATCGAAATGCTGATTATAATTATCAGTTAAAAATTCGCTTACTTCTTTTGCAAATTGTTTATCGTTATGTATTTCGGTTATTTTATAACCTGCCTGTTTGC
>JAJRZB010000528.1 GCA_024275455.1 Bacteroidota bacterium
ATTTTTATCATATATGTTCGAGTCGACCACAGCCAATAAACCGCCTAATTTTTGTTGAATAGAAATTATCAGGTGATTAACTGCCGCAAGCTGCTGAGCAGTAATATCCTGCACTTGAAGTGACATTGTAATTTGATCTGTATCACTCATTACTTTGTTAACTTTATTTTTCATTAGTTCTAAAGTTAAACCGACGTCCAATTCACTTAAAATTTTTCTGAAGATTGTTGTTGCTTTTTCGTTACCTTTAATTTCTGAACATAATTCACTAACAAAATGTTCAACTTTATGTCTTTTTTCAACCATTTCATCAACACAATCCGTTATTTCATGTAATTGTGTATTTATTTCGTCTATTTTATCCAGTACTTCCGTCATTGCCAGTTCGGTTGCGCTGGTTACTTTATCTATTTGAGTTGAAGCTTCAGGAATTTTAGATCTTGTATCTTGAATAGACCCGCTTACTTGTTCAATGAAAGGTATAAAATCGGTAATGAACGAAACAAAGCCTTCAATAACAGGAATCATTCTTTCCCCAAATTTGAAAACATTGTCTACTTCGTGCAGTTTTTTTACAATTTCATTTAAATTTTTTACTGATTCACTCATAATAATTATCCTATTAATTAGCTAAAATTAAATCGATTTTATCTTTTAGTACTTGGGGAGTAAAAGGTTTAACAACATAGTTTGATACTCTTGCCTGCAGAGCTTGAACAATATCTTCTTTTACACCACGGGTTGTTACCATAAGTATCGGAAGTTCCTTAGTCCGTTCATCCGACCTAATTGCTTTTGTAAGTTCCAAGCCTGACATGACAGGCATATTCCAATCTGTTATTACAAAATTAATACCGGAATCTGATGTAAGTTTTTGCAGTGCATCTTGCCCATGTTCAGCTTCAACATATTGATTATATCCGATTGATTTTAGGGTGTTAACTACAATTCTTCTCATTGTAACCGAATCGTCAACAACCAAAAATTTCTTTTCCATCTTCTATCCTATAATGTTTAGTTAGTTAATATATTTTGCAACTTCATATTGAATTCTTTTGGGATCAAATGGTTTTACCATATATGAATTAGCTCCTACACTTAATCCTTTTTCAATTTCTTCACTTCCTTTCAGTGAGGAAAGTATGATAATAGGGATATCTTTATTATCTTCATTCTCTCTTATTGCTTTCATTAATTCGAACCCATCCATATTCGGCATATTCAAGTCAGTAATAATAAGATCAATATTTTGAGTAGGAAGAAGTTCAACTGCCTCCATTCCATCACTCGCTGCCAGCACTTCAAAACCATGTGCTTTTAGTGTAAAAGACACAAATTTCCTAATGGTAGGTGAATCATCAGCAATTAATATTACCTTTTTCATTTAACTTTCCTTTTTATATCCTATTGTTTTAGGGAAACTTACTAGTTTAAACGCCTTTGAAATCCCATGTAATGTTTCGGAATAACCTATAAATAAATAACCGTTGGGATTTAGACTATTATATAAATTATTTACCACCTTTATTTTTGACTGTTGATCAAAATAGATTAGTACATTTGCACAAAAAATTACATCGGATTTTCCCATCATTCTCATACCGGCATCGTCATATAGATTAAGAATTTTGAAGCTAACCATATTTTTAATTTTAGGGTCAAGAATGTATGTGTTATCTACTTTTTCAAAATACTTTTTCAAATAAATTGGAGGAGTATTTCTTATAGAATATTCTTTGAATACTGCTTTTTTGGCAGTCTCTATAACTGCATTACTAATATCAGTACCAATTATTTCAACTTTTAGGTTAGGATATTTAGGAAGAATCAGTTCATTAAGAACCATTGCAATTGAATATGCCTCTTCTCCCGATGATGAAGCCGCACTCCAAATTCTTATTCTTTTTATACCACCAATTTTACCTTCAATAAGTTCCGGTGTAATACTTGCAACTAAAGCATCGAGTTGTGGCTGATTTCTAAAAAAATAAGTCTCATTAATTGTTATGGCTTCAAATAACTTTTTCTTCTCCTGTTCTCTAAGAGGATTAGTTTTGAGGTAATGTAAATATTTTTCAAAAGTATCAATTTTTAGATGTTTGATTCTCTTTTGCAAACGACTTTCCAATAAATATTTTTTGTTATCTTGGAAATAAATGCCACAAAGATCATAAATATATTGACGCCACTCTGTAAATGCTTGCGGTGATAGCTTTTGCTCAAGCGAAGCCCCGAAGCTAAAATTTAATTTTCCCAATCCATTAGGTTTTAATGTTGCAGTTGAATTCAGCATTTATTCATCCTTCAATTGTAAATTGCTAATACCTCTTTCATTAAGTATGCTTTGCGCATTATCTCTTATCATCTGATCTTCATCATTTGATAAAGTTTTAATTATTTCTACTATCCTGGGATCTTCGCCATATTGAATAATTTCCAATAGTCTTAATCTGTTCCAAGAAATAGAATCACCTAGCATTGTATCACTAAATATTAGTGCAGTTTCCATATCCAAAAAGAATAAAAGTTCCATTGCCGATCCTCTAATTTCTTCGTCCGGATCGTTCAAATAAACCGTTAATAACTCAACAAAGGAATATAGTTCTAATTCACCGACAGATTGAATGCTTAATCCTCCATCGTACTGTATCATCTCTTTAATTAAATCGATAAGAGGTTTTTTATTTTCTTGATTTTCCTTTAAATATTTAATTACTCCCTCAAAGAAAAGTTTGATGTTTGAGATAAAATACTCTTTCAATTTTTGGTCAATCTCTTCTTCATTTCCGTATATTGGGAACAGATGTTCAATTATTTCTTTTCCTTCGAACAGACTTATTAATCTTACCGCAGATTTTTTATATTCAAGATCGGCAGATTCCAAAGTTTCAATTAATGATTTTTTTAATTCAACATCTGGGGGTAATTCTAAGTTAAACTTCTCTTCTAATTTTCCAATTGTTTCAATTGCTGCCCATTTATAGGCTCCTTCTAAATATTGAATATCGTTAATCAGCATATTGTAAGATTCAATATTTCCTATTTCACCTAAACTTTCAATAAGTGAAAATTTTGTTAGTTCATCTACTCCGTAATAATTTTGATTGATAAAGTTTACACAGTCTTGAGAACCGATTTTTCCCAGAGCTTCTATAATTGTTGGTCTGAATAATTCGTTGTTTTCATAAACCGAGATTATTGCATCGACTCCTTCTTCAGCTTTGATGTTGCCGAGAGCTTCAATACAAGCCAAAATTACATTTTCATCATTAGTATATTTTAGAACATTAATTATTTCTTCAGTTGATGCTTTATCCCCTATTAGTCCTAAAATATCAATAATAAATTTTTGGTCATCATCATTTGCATCCGGCAAATAATTTAACATCGCTTCAACCGATTCATTCTTTCTTTTAAGTAAAATTTCACCGGCTAAATTTCGTGCTGAGATTTTATCGGAAGAGATATAAGGAACCAAATATTTAGGAATATTATGATTTTTATTCTGTGAAAGAATTCTGGTAATTGTATCTTTTACACCGTTATCATCAGAAAGTAATTTTTCCGTAACATATTCAACAACTTTATCAGGCATTTCTACCAATTGAAAATTCTCTACGGTAGTTCTTATTTTTTCACTATCATCAGTATCTAACAACTTTTTAATTACATCGTAATTATTACTCATTCTTTTCCTCATTTATTTGAGTAATTATAATGTGACATAAATCAATTATTATGACTTACTATCGGAAATTGATTTTAATTATTTATAGACTTTTCAATAAATATGCCTATAAATTGTTTGTAATTAGTTGCTAATTTGTAAGATATTGGAAGGTTTACAGGCTGATATTAGCCAATTGAGTGAAAAACAATTAGATTTATGTGTAAATAAAATAACTTGTTGTTAATGTACTGAATAGATTTTGTAACTTCTATTCCAAGTTGTTCCATTCTATATCTTAGTTTTGATCGTGATAAACCTAGAACTTTTGCAGCTTTTACTTGATTTCCTCTTGTAATATTAAGGGTCTTTAAAATTAAGTCTTTCAAAACTACATTTACTTTAACCCCCTCGGACGGTATTTTTAGAACATAAGAAGAATCTTCTTTTTGATCATCTCCAACTGAGGATTGAAGGAAACCAAAATGATGTTCTTTAAGAACGTCACCATCCATTAAAATAATAGCACGTTCCATAGCATTTCTTAATTCTCTTACATTACCCTTCCATCTATTAGACTGTAGTAATTGAACTGCTTCATCATCAATGCCTTTAATATTTTGATCAAATTTCTTTGCAAATTCTTGAGCAAACGAGTAAGCCAGAGCCGGAATATCTTCTTTTCTTTCTCTAAGTGGAGGAACTGTTATATTTGCAACATTTAGTCGGTAAAATAAATCTTCTCTAAATGTTCCTTTTTTTACTTCTTCTTCTAAGCTTTTATTAGTAGCTGCTAAAATTCTAACATTAACATTTACTTCTCTTTCTCCTCCAACTCTATAAAATTTCCTTTCCTGCAAAACTCTTAGTAATTTCACCTGAATATCCAAACTAAGCTCACCTATTTCATCAAGTAATATAGTTCCTCCGTTTGCAAGTTCAAATTTACCAAGTTTGGTTTTTTGCGCTGCCCCGGTAAATGCACCACGCTCATGCCCGAACAATTCACTTTCGGCTAAATCTTTTGGTATTGACCCGCAATTTATTGAGATAAATACTTTATTGCTTCTCGGACTTATCTGATGAATATACTTGGCAAACACTTCTTTACCAGTTCCGCTTTCTCCGTCAATTAAAATTGTAGTGTCATCACTTTTAGCCAATTTCTCAACCATATTGAGAATTCTTCCAATGGGCCTGCTTTTACCAAAAAATTCTCGTGTTAAATTATCGGCATTAAACATTGCTTGAAGTCCGTCAACTTCTAATTTTAAGCGTAAATGTCGAACACATTTATCCAATACAATTGAAAGTTGATCCATTTCAATAGGTTTTAATAGAAAATCGAAAGCCCCTAATTTCATTGCTTGAACCGCGATATTAACATCGGCATAAGCCGTAATCATAATAATGGGAATATGATAATGTTTTTTTTGCAGATTTTTTAAAATATCCAATCCGTTATATTCAGAGAGATAAATATCCAGCAAAATAATATCGGGTTGATGAAGTTCAACAGATTCTTCAACTTTTCCTCCATCCATACAAACGTCAACATCATAACCAAGTTTAATTAATACCTTTCTGAGGGAAATTGCTACTAAGTTATCATCATCAACAATAAGAATTTTGGTTTCATTTTACCTCTCTTACTTTACACTTTAAATTGGATAGAAAAAGTTGTACCCTTTGTTGCATTGTTTATCAATTTGTAATCGGCATTATGTTCATCTAAAAGAGTTTTGCAAACACTTAAGCCTAAACCGGTTCCGCTTTCTTTACTAGTATAAAAATCATCAAAAATTTTCTCTTTTACGGTTTCATCTATACCCAAGCCTTCATCAATAATTTCAACATTCACATATTAATTATTCAAAAAAGATTTTACAAAAATAGTTGAACTTATCGGGCTTGCTTCTATTGAGTTTGAAATAATATTAACTAAAACTTGTAAAATTTTTGTTTCATTAACAAACAGTAATGGAAGATCGGGTGATAAATTTAATTTTATTTGGATGTTCTTTTTATGTGCATTACCATGTGTAATTTGAACTGATTTTTCAATTATATCATTTATCCGGTAATCATCAAAATTGGATTTATTTTTACGTGAAAATTCAAGAGTATTATGGATCAACTTATTAATAATATCCGCAGCTTCTAACGAAGCATCTATACACTCATTTGTTTCATCGTCATATTTTTCCTTACTCATTTTTAAGTAATCTAAATTTAACTTTAAAACAGAAAGCGGATTCTTTATTTCATGAGAAAGGCTGGCAGCTAACTTGCCAAGTATTTGAAGTTTATTGTCATGTACTTTATCGGTCAAGCTAAATCCATTTATAATTCAAAAGTGATTTTAAATCATAAATTTAACTTATTTAATCAAAAAAAAACAGATTTAATAATTGGATTTTTTGTGATAATACATTCGAATGATTGAGGTACTTAAAAATTCAGGGCCGGTTAAAAATGAACAATCGTCTTTGGAAACAGTCCAAAATAATTTAATTACCAAATTCTCATCTAAATTACCATTAGTTTGATGGTATAATGAAGATTATCCTTTTTTAACCGGCACTAAAAATTTAGTCTATTTCTGAAAATACTTTAATAATATTATCGGCAACTTTATTGATAACTTCGTCTGAGTTATAATATCCGCTTTCAATTTTAGTTTTAACTTCTGCAAACAGCTTTGGATCAATACCCTCTGACTGCAGTTTTTTTGCTGCACTCGATATTTCTAACTTATCTGTTTTTTGCTGAGCTTGCCGACTCGTAGCTTGTTCTTGCTTTTTGTAAAGCTCGGTATACCGATTTAAGTTATTTCCCACTCCTTTAATATTCACTTTTTACCTCTGATAATTAATTAATTTTTTTTTATTTACTAATTTATTTAATTCAGAACTAATTTCAACTTGTTCTTTTTTTTTGTCTTCAATAATATCATCGAACCTTGCAACTATTTGTTTAACAGTGGTGTGAAGCAGATCACTTTTACCTTGTAAACTCTCTTCACTAAAATTGTTTTTAATAAATTTTCTTTTTTGATCAATTCGTTTTATAAGCGAATTTACATTATCCATTTTTGTACTAAAATTATCATTATCTAACTCGTCTAAATTATTTAGCACCAAATATAGATAATTTTTAAGTTCGCTTAGATTATTGTTTAATTCAGACATAGTTTAGAATATTCCTGACATATTAAAATAACTTTGAGCTTCATAAATTGCTGATAATTGTATCTGTAACTGCTCATATTGACGTCTTAAAATCTGTGCTCCTTTATCAATGCTGCTTTCACTAGAAGCAATTTTATCTGTATAATATGAAACCGATTTATCGTACGAATCTACTAAATTACCAATCACTCCATCAACACCAACATAGTTATCCACAACATCAAAAAGTTGGTTTGCAACACCATTAGTTGAGTTAAAAATTGCTGCTACTTGATCAGGAGTATTTGAAATTGCATCTTCGAGATCACTATTACTTGATATACTTAACCCTGTTAGTGGGTCGAAAGAAATACCAATTTCATTTAAGGAACTTAAATCACCTGAAGCTATACCATCAACCTTATTTGTTGTTATTGTAGAAAACTTCTGAAGCAGACTAAGTGCGCTGGAATTTCCTACAAATACACCTCTATCTCCATCTTCAGTAGATTTATAATTATCCTTAGTATATTTATACGCTTCGTTAAATTTGTCAATAAAATCTTCTATATCCGCTTTAATAGCTTCCATATTATTTTTTATTGTAATATTTATTGTAGGAACTCCAACTTCCATTTCTTTTTTCAAAGAAAGAGTAACATCATTTATCAAATCATCAATAGTATTAGAATCTCTAACTATATCAACTCCATTAAGTGAAAGCTCTGAATTTAATTCACTTAAATTATAAGAATACCCACCGGTAGTACCTGATAATAAAGTTCTGGTTGAAAGATCCATACCGATTGTATCCAACATGGTTCCGGTTACATCTTTAATTGTAATTGCATTTGTTTCACCCGAATCGGCAGCAACTACCGAGAGTTTAGATTCTGTTGTGGTTGGAGAAAATACCGAGGCAGTTACAACCCCGTCGCTAGCTGTATTAATAGCATCAGCTATAAGCTCCATCATTTCTTTCAAATTTTCTGTTCCATCAAGTACAACATCAATATTTTGATCAAAACTACCACTGGCAACTCTAAATGTATAAGTTCCTGCACTTAATCCTGCTGAAGTACTTGAAGTAACAGTATCAGACATGGCAAGATCGTTTTTTGCAAGCTGATTAACTCTGATATTATAAGAACTTAGTGCAGCTGATGATGATGCAGAAGTTGTAAAGTAGTCTTCATTGCTTTGTTCAACTGATTTTGATCCGAAAATTGTATTTGAAGTACTGTCTTTAAAATCAGATAACAGCGACTTTAGCGAGCTTAATTTACCGCTAAGACTGTTCCAAGTAGTAGAGAGATTAGAAAACTTTGATTTTCTTTCTTCTAGAGGATTTATTCTTTTATATCTTTCGGCATAT
This sequence comes from Bacteroidota bacterium, assembly GCA_024275455.1. Lineage (GTDB taxonomy): Bacteria > Bacteroidota > Ignavibacteria > Ignavibacteriales > Melioribacteraceae. The sequence goes on from JAJRZB010000528.1 coordinate 8,213, forward strand.
CTATAATTATTTATTAAATTATTAATACCTGATGAACTTAAAATGTCCATAATAATACCCCTAAGCTTTACGTACTAAAGGCACTTATCCATGTCTCCTTTAGCTCGGATAGTATTCGCTCAACAATATCATATTTTTGTTCCCGCATCTGATCTTGACAAAATTCATACAACCTTTGCAAACCGGTTGAAATTTCTGCAGACTCTTCAGTATCAAAACGGAGAGCGCCTATAAGTGTTGATAAAGCTTTATTTGTTTTTTCCAAATTTCTATTCTTACATTGAGCAATTGCAAAATCGTAAACCTTGATTAGCAGTTTCTCGGGAGATGCATCAAGAATTTCATTAGCTAAATATGCATTTGCTCTATTATTATTTATATTATTTAACTTTATGGCTGCTGAAAAGTTATACATTATTCACCCGTTTTTTTAGTATTATACAACTAGCTCTCCCCTCAACGGGGAGAGCTATTCATTAAAGGAAATTATTAACCGAATAATTGAAGCACTTGCTGTGGAGCAAAGTTCAATTGAGAGAACATTGCCGAAGCAGCTTGCGATCCAATTTGTGATTTAGTAGCATTTAAAGATTCCAAAGCTACATCCGCATCAAACAGTCTGGAATAAGCTGATTGTGAATTCAATATTGCAGATGAAAGGAAATCTTGTTTAGCACCTAACCTTTGAGAATAGTTACCTATTGCTCCAAGGGCACCATCAATAGCACTTTCAAAATCATCAAGATCTAATGCAGCAATTTCTGTTGCATCATCAACAGCTAATAAGTCATCCAAAGCAGATGCAACTTGTGATGAAACTCCTTGAACTGTTCCAGAAGAAGAATCAGTAGTTCCAACTAGGTCAATTGTTCCATCTGTACCATAAGATATAGTTATTGTATCAGACGATGTAGCACCTGTTTGGAATGTAAATCCTGCACCGGCTCCACCAGATACTGATTGTAATAAACTAGTATCGTTAAATTTAGTACTTGCAAATGCACTTTCAATTTCTTTACCAATAGCATTAATATCATCTGCTATTGCAGCACTATCACTAACAGGGTTAGCTGAGTCAGCTATTTTACCTCTAATTTGAGTAATCATATCTTTAATACTGATCAACTGACTTTCTGCGGTTGCAAGCATATCTTGTGCTGATCCCACATTACGTTGGGCAGATTGCATAATTGTTACTTTGGAATCAAGTGATTTACCTACATTGAAACCAGATGTATCATCAGCAACACTATTAATTCTTCTTTGCGAAGCTAAACGTAATTGTGCTTTTTGTGATGAAGCATTTAACTTAGCAAGAGCATTATACGCTTTTAATGCACCAACGTTTGTGTTAATTCTAAAAGATTGTGACATTTAAACCTCCGTGTTTGGTTAAAATTATGCAGGCATCCTTGCCTACAATTGTTTGTTAAAAATCAACCAGCCTTTACTGGCTGAGCTTTTTTCTTTTGTTAGTTAATAATTAACTTCACCACATTATCGCAATCTGTAATTAAAAGTTTATATATCGTTCTAATAATTTTTGAACAAAAATCGAGGACTGGATACAATTTTTATTGATTGAGTAAAGGAGAGATTTTCTCTTTTAAAAGGTTTATTTTATTTTTTAAAACAATATTATCACCACAATCAGATTCTGCTTTTATTATAAGTTTTTCTATTTCTTCCAATTTATTACCTCTTAAGTATAGTGATGCAAGATAAAAAATCGTCGAGTCCTCATAATTATTACTATTAAAAGCAGATTCTAATATTATTTTTGCTTCTTCTAACTGATTTATGTCTATTAAAAATTAACCAAAGGAGTTTAGAAACTTTGAATTGGTTGGAAACCTATTGTATAAATTTGAGTAAAAATCTAATTTTATTTCAACATTATTTAAATTTTCAAAAATCTTTAGGTAAAAGTCTATATCTTCTAAGTTAATATTAGATTCGATTACATCAACCTCTTCTCTACTTATGTCTTTATCTAGAAGTAACCTGTATATTATTTCACCTATATTTTTATTAACTATTTTTAATTGTTTTAGAAAATAATTTAAAAATTCTTTATTGTTAAATTGTAAAGAATATAAGACGCCTTCAAAAATAATTTTTTTAGAATCTATATAAATTCTCTGGTTATTTTTTTCCCCCGAATTACTATTTGATATTAAACTTTGCTGTAATGCTTTTTTACAATACTTTAAAGTTTTATCAGCAATATTTTTTTTTGCAAAAATTTGTGATGTAACTATGTTTAACAGTACATCGTTTTTATCTATTTTCAAACCATTTTCTGCAAAAATTAAAGCCTCTTGCAAATTATTATTTCTCATTTCAAAATCTGCGAGTCGGGAAAAACATACGGTTTTAAATTCTTTTTTAAGATGTTTATCGGTTAATGCTAATTTATAATATTTTGCCGATTCAGTTGTTTTGTTTAAGATTGAATAGGAATTTGCTATTTGATAAGAGATTATTGACGATTTATTGGTTTTATAATCTTCCAATAACAACAATAAATTTCTTTCGGCTTTCTCTTTTAGTTCCTCTTTATTGATGCCGTAACCTTTGTGAATAATTTCAATATTAGAATTAATAATTTTGTAATTGTTTTCTTTTAAAGACGGCTCAATTTGTTCATGTACTTTTCCGGAAAATTTAAGAGAAGGATTATTTTTAAATAGTCTTGTATATCTCATTGATTGGGATATTTTATCATTTTGATCAAAGCTTTTTACTAAACAATTTATTCCCAGTTTTTCGCTTGTTTGAACTTCCTTTTTTAAAATATCTATTGATTCAGCAGAAAGTCTTTCATCGGCATCTAAATATAAAATCCAATCACCGGTTGATTTTGAAAGAGCATAATTTCTCGCTGCTGAAAAATCATTTACCCATTCAAAATGGAATATTTTTGCACTAAATTCTTTCGCAATTTCCAAAGTTCTATCAGTTGAACCGGTATCCACAATTACAATTTCATCAACAACATCTTTAACCGATTCCAAACATTCACGAAGATAGTTCTCTTCGTTTTTGACAATCATACTTAGAGTTATATTATTCATACTAAACCTTCTCTGTCTCAGATTCTAATAAAACCGAATTATGATTTTTAGGAAGGTTAAGATTTTTATTTATTTCTTCTAACCTAATTTGAGCATTTTTATTCTTAGAATCATTTATAACAGCCCATTCGTACATTGTTTTGGATTCTTCCAGCATTTCCGCTTTGTAAAAAACTTCGCCAAGTCCAAAACATGCGGAGGAGGAATTAGGATTTGTTTTTAGTTCTTCTTCAAAATACTCTTTGGCTTCTTCCAATTCATTTTTTGTTAATGATATTGTGCCTGCCATATTCAGAATATCTGCTAATGAAATATTTTCATATCCTTTTCTTTCGGAGTGCTCAAAATTTTCCAGAGATAGTTTTAGGTTTTTTATTGCAAGGTCATACTCTTCATCATTTATATTTATTAATGTACGTTCAAAATTTTGGATAAACAAATCGTTGCTAATAGGAAATTTAATTTCTTTATTAAAATACTTCTTACCTTGCAGCCAAATTTCTTCCGGTGTTGCTCCCCATTTATCAATAAATTTTTGTTTATTTGTTTCTAATCGCTTAGCCTATTCATTTTCACCATTCTTTTTAAAGCTAACTGAACCGTAATGATGAATAAAAACATCGGTAGCTATTACCGTTTTGTATCCGGCAAGTTGAGAGCGCAAGCAGAAATCGTCATCTTCGAAATTTCCGGGTGTAAAGCGTTCGTCTAACCCGCCTATTTTATCAATCACTTCTTTTTTAATTAAAGTACACAAAAATGCTACTCTTGGGAATTCTTCAACTTTGCCTTTATTTTTCTTTGAAACTATTTTTGCATATTTATGCATTTCATCAATTGATTTATATTTAGCATCTTTATCAAATTGTACTCCGCTAACTGAGTTGGATATTGGTCCGACAATACCGATTTTCTCATCAGAACCGGCAACGGCTATTAACTTATTAAGCCAATCTTCTGTTACAACAATATCATTATTTGCCAATAGAACAAATTCACTTTCAACAACTTTTAACGCTTGATTAACTGCTTTCGGAAAACCGAGATTATCATCATTTAGTATTACTTTAATATTATCTTTCTCAGTCTTTAGTTTTTGAAGATATTCTATAGTGCCATCAGTAGATTTGTTATCAATTGCAATTAGTTCATAATCGGATGTATATTTCTGCACAGAATTAACAAATTTTCTTGTATACTTAAGCTGATTATACGTTATGAATATTATTGATACTTTAGTTTTACTTTTGATGATTTTTTTATTTTCACTTTTAGAGTCTTCGGCAATAATTAAACTTTGCCCTGTTATTTTAGAAAAAGCATCTATCCATTTTTTGCAGTTATTTTTTAAAGTTCTTTTTTCCGATACATAATTAAATACATTGGTTTTAATTCTATCAATTTCAGAAGGATTTTCTATTAAATATGATAGTTTAGAAACCCATCCAAAGCTATTTTCCAGATTAACAAATAAACCAGTCTCATTATTTTTTATCGTTCTTTTATAAGGTCCGAAATTTGAATAAACACCTGCTATCCCAGAAATTCCGTATTCTAGAAACTTAATATCACTTTTACCCATATTAAATTTGTTATAGGTAAGTGGGGCAAGACCTATATCAAGATTTGCAGCATTCAACACTTGAGCAAATTCTTTTAATGAATTTACTCCGGGTATAAATTCAACAGTTCGATCGGTTGTAAAGGTTTCCGGCATCATATTTAAGAAAACCAGTTTTATTTGTTCTTTATACTTTCGTTGAATTACTTTTAATGCTTGCTCAGCCTGCTCAAAATCTTCTCGATGTGTAATTGTTCCGGCAAAACCTATTCTTATATTTGATGCATTTGTTTTTCGAACTTTTTTGTTAGTAAAAATTTCTTCATCAATTTGGTTTGGTACTACTGTTATCGATTTATTAAAAACAGAATAATATTCCTTAAGATTCTCGGTTGAAACAATAAGATGATCTGCCAACCAAATATATTCTAAAAGGCCTCTTTTGAGATTTGGATCAGAGTATAAACTATAAGCAGGATTCTTTTCCGGTAATTCTAATAAGTTATCATCAAGTTCAAATACTATTTTAGAACCTTTAGATTTTAAAAAATTAAAAAATTTATAATAACTTATATCATTTATCCTTTGTAAAATTACAATATCCGGTACGTAAGAAATCGGATTTTCTTTGCCTTCTGATATATCTACTACTTCGTAATCGATGTATCCAAGAAGTTTAAGGTATTTTAGGGGACTTATTACTCTAACTTGTGCAACTGCACCAAGGTTATTAACAACAGCTAATATTTTTAATTTTGTTTTCATATTTATATCCAAAACCTATATTTTCTTTTTACGTAACAATTTCTTCTTTACTCTTTATTTTTTGTATATACTATACTGCTACTTGCATTTCTTTTATAAACTGATAGTTATCAAAAGCTATTTCATTCGTTTGATCAATATCCAATATGCCTCTAATTATATCTTTAGCTTCTTCGTACCGTTCTTCCATAATAGCTATTACGGCTAAGTCATTTTGAACATCTAGATTCTCTTTATTTTCAGCAGCCATATTTTCTAATAATTCTTTGGCTTTTACCAACTGATCATTTTCAATAAGAAATTCCGCATAATCAATTTTTACATCCAATATTTCTTTCCCCGCTTTAACTTGCTCATAATGTTTTGTCTCTTTTGCTGCTTTGATTATCATCTCAATAATATTTAATTCTGTCTTTCCACAGTTGATTTTCGAATTTTCAGAAATAGTTTTTTTGTATAAATCAATTATTTTGTGCATAGATTCCGAACTAAATAATTCATTAGCAATTTCTTTCAGTATTTTTCCATTTTTATAATCATACTTTTTAATTTCTTGTACTAACTCATTTACTGTAAATATTTTATTATTTGTCCTACCTGAAAAATTCCTTTTCATATATTGCTTTACATTTTCCGGTAAAACAATTCCGTCCCCACCGTTTGAATCGAAGATAATTGGTATTATTCCACAAAGCATCGTTTCAATAACTCCACGTCCTAAAGTGAAGACAATATCAGAATCATTAATTATTTTCACTACTACTTCAGGTGAAACTTTACGGAATCTTTTACCGATAAACTCTACATGAATCTCTAATAAACTGCATGCATCCCTAATAATTTTTTCAGTAGTGGAATCAATTTTATTACTAATTACAAGTGCTTTACGCGGAATTTCATTAATCGGGTTTTGTTCCCAAAAGAAGTAAGGATTTATTTTATTACGGAATATTTCAATTTTATTACCTTCAACACCTTTGGAAATTAAATTACCTTTAACTTCTTCACTAACGGCAAGGTATTTGGCTATTCCGATTCCTAAAACTGGTGGCTGTTCCAAAAAAGGTATAACTCCATGAGACATAAAAACAATTGGCAGTTGAGGAAAATAATATCTTACTTCCAGAGCAAGTATATTATGATGAACATGAGCAATATGAAAATTCTCTTCTTTAATCAATTCTAAATCAGTTACAACTTTAATATTTTTCTTTTCTAATTTTTCTCGAAACTTATCAATATACTTTGTATAAAGAGTTACTTTATGTCCCAGTGATGTAAGAGTTTCAATTAAATTTAGAGTAAACAGTTCTGTACCTTGGTAATCTAAAAAATGGTGGTTTGTTACTAAAACATTTAGGAATTCTGGATTTGTGTTACTTTTCATTATTTCAGATGGAGTTCTTACTTTTTGAAATTCATATAAATCAATTCCTTTTTTTTCTTTTTCATCCCAAGTAATTAATTCATTCCCAAAATCTGAATATTTGTAATGAACGGCTTTCCCTCTCCTCTTTTCCCATTTTTCTGAGTACATAGGAAAATGTTTTGAGTAATAATCACAAGTCTTTTCCCATTCTTCAACAGATATTGCTTTACCATAATGTCTAACATAACCTTCATTTAATACCTTTCCTTCTTTACCTAAAGTTACTTCTCGCTGATCCATAGTGTCATATCGCAAGGTTGGTAAGTTTCTAAAAGCAATTAGAATATCTCTATATTCAGGCCCAATATATTTTCTGTTATAATATGGTTCGTTAACATCTTCCGGAGTAATATAGAAATCAAACAATCTCATTCTTATTCCAATTACATCACTACTTAGATTATATAAGTTAGACCAATCATATTCTATTCTTTCATCTGCATCTATGTAAACAAACCAATCATTTTCGTTTGCAGCTTTTTTAGCTTCGTGTAAAATTGCAGCTCTATTTTCAAATTCGGCCCTAGCTCTTTCTTTATCCCAACTTTTTCCACGTATTACTTTTTTTACGGATGGATGTTTTTCACAAATTGAAGGAGTGTTATCTGTTGAACAATCATCATATACAAATATTCCTCCCGTACAAAATTGTTCTAAATGATCAAGAGAATCTTGAATGATTTTTTCTTCATTGCGAACACGGATAAGTCCGTAAATTTTACTATCTACTTTTTTCTTAATTGCGTAACAAAAGGTTCTTTCGTCCTCTATCCATATTTTAACCGGTAATAGCTCTGCCTTTTCTAACCAACTCACTAAATCATCTTTCGGTACTCCACGCACATGAGTATTATTTCCCCAATGCGTGCTTGGGCTTGAGATATATACTATACCATTGCTTTCAAGATGTTTTTCAGCAGTTTTAAGAATTTTAACCGGATCAATTACGTGTTCCAAAACTTCTGTTACCAACACATAATCATATTTTTTTTCTGTAGAAAATTCTTCAATCCATGATTTATATAAATTAATCCGGGTTTGTACTTCATTTGATTCTTCAGTTAGATTTGTTTTAAATGTATCTATTAAGGATTGAGAAAGTTCTACTCCATCTATTTGAAATCCTTCTCTGGCATATTTCAATAAATTGGGTCCGTTATGAGAACCAAGTTCAAGAATAGTTGAATTTGGTTTTGGGGTAAAATATTTCATCCATTCTTCTCGCCATTTAATTACTTTATTGGCTTCAACCATTCCAACTTCTTCATATAAATTTTTGTATCTCTCTTTATCTTCTAAATGTCTGTAATCCGGTTCATCACTAATAAATTTATAATCGGACATTCCTTTTCCTTAAAAAAATTATTATAAGTTAGAATACATATTCTAAAACCATTCCAACTATAAATAGTTAGAAATTGGATAGTTTTTGAGGTTTTTTACTGTTGGCTTTTGAGGTTTGGGCTAATATTAGCCAACTTTTTTTAAGGACTTAAGTAATTCGTTTAGAGGAGTAATGTAAATATCCATTTCTTTTCTTGCTAAATTAAATTTGTGCATATAATTTTGTTCGCGTTCTTGCTCAAACTCCTCTATTATTTTTTCTTGAGTTTTTATCTTTTCTTCAAATTTTTTCTTATATGCAATTGCTTTGCGTTCTGAATCTTCTTTAAGCATAGATATTTCTTGAGCTTCCATTTCTTTAACGTATTCTAATTGCTTAACTAATTTTTTTCTCTCTGCATTTTTTTCCCATGAGGTTGATAAAGCTGTAAATATTGAAATAAATATACCAACTACAAAGACTGTTCCTCCCCATTTTACCCCTTCTACAACAAAGTGTTTTGTGGCACTCATTTCACTGTAACTTGAAAACGATGAAGTAAATCCTACTATTAAAAAGATTAGAAATGATACTCCAATTGTAAACAGCATGGAACTAAATA
>JAJRZB010000529.1 GCA_024275455.1 Bacteroidota bacterium
GAAAAAATTGCGGAAATTCATGAAGTAGGATTAGATGATGTTGCCAGAATAACTAACTACAATGCTTATAAATTATTTGGTATTGGCAAAAAACCGGATGTTAGTTTTGTTTATAAACTTAAAGATTCACTTTACATAAATGTAACAAACAGATGTAACGCCGATTGTGTTTTTTGTGATAGAAAAGGTGAAGCGGTAATACACGGTTATAATTTGAAAATGAAAAAATCGGAAGAACCGGAAGCTGCCGAATATATTAAGTTAATCGGTGATCCGAAAAAATACAAAGAGATTGTTTTCTGCGGCTACGGAGAACCGACAATACGTTGGGACGTTGTAAAAGAAATTTCCAAATACGTAAAAGAAAATGGCGGAAATACCAGATTAAATACCGATGGACACGGAAACAATATTAACAAGAGAGATATTACTCCCGAGTTGGAAGGATTGATAGACATTGTTTCAATAAGTCTAAATTCAACTGATCCGGAACAGTATGGCAAACTTATGAGGGTCTCTCCTGAGATGCATGCAGAAATGTTGGATTTTGCAAAAAAAGCAAAAAAATATTCAAGGGTTGTTATGTCAATTGTAGGTTTGGATGAAGTTGATAAAGAGAAAGCAAAAGATTTGGTTGTTAACTCTTTGGGAGTTGAATTTAGAGAAAGAGAGTATTTTTAATGCAAAAAAGAGTTCTGAAGTTTTTGAATAATTTTAAAACAAAACTGGTTTATGTCATTGCGATCCCGAAAACTTTCGGGAGAAGCAATCTGCAAAAAAATAGGAGATTGCCGCACTCCAATAAAGAGCATTGGAGTTCACAATGACAAAATATAAATTATTCAATGGTTTGTTGAGTGTGGTTTTCTGTTTATTCATTTCGTATGCAATAATTTTTCCTCAAAGTTTTAATCAAGAAATTGAAGAGGAAATTAATAAAATTTTAGAGGATGAATATTTCAATTCCACAATACTTTCTGTTGATATTTATGATTTAACAGATAATAAAATCCTGTATAAAAAATATGATAAACTTCTGCTTCACCCTGCTTCCAATATGAAAGTTCTTACAACAGCCACTGCTCTGGAATATCTCGGTAAAGACTATTCATTTAAAACTTCGGTTTATTATACGGGAATTCTTATGGATTCGGTCTGTTACGGTGATGTTTATGTTGTCGGAGGTTTTGATCCCGATTTTACTTCCGAGGACCTTGATACATTAGTTATGGAGATAAAAAAATACGGAATCAATGAAATTAGAGGAAACTTATACGGAGATGTTTCCAATATGGATTCATTATTTTGGGGTAACGGTTGGATGTGGGATGATGATCCATACTCTGATTTTCCTTATATGACTCCTTTAATTATTAATGATGCCTCAATTAAAATTGCTTATGAACCCGGACTAATTGGTAAATCGGTTCATTTTAATTTAATACCTAAAACAAATTTTTTTGATATTAATAATACATCAGTTACAACAAAAGAAGATACATCAAATCTTGAAGTAACACGCGATTGGCTTAACAGAGGGAACGAGCTGATAATTGAAGGAGATTTGTCTTATAAAGCCAAGCCGGATACAGTACAGACTAATATTGTTAATCCCGAATATTATTTTCTTTATTTGCTTAAAGAGAAATTAGAAGAAAATTCAATTAAACTTTTAGGCAGACTCGATACCTTAACATTGCCTGAATTTTCAAATCACATTTATACAAAAGCCCGGAAATTTTCTGAAGTAATTGTAAATCTCAATAAAGAAAGTGATAACCTTAGTGCGGAAATGACCTTACGTGCATTGGCTTTGGAGTATTTTGATAAACCGGCATCTGCGGAGAAAGGTGTTTTTATGATTGATAGTTTAATCAATAAAACAGGACTCGATTTTGAAGATTACAAAATTGTAGACGGTTC
>JAJRZB010000530.1 GCA_024275455.1 Bacteroidota bacterium
CAATGCATCAATCAAAGATACAATTCTGGAAATGACGGCAAAAAGATTAGGAGCAACATGTATTGTTGATGATGATAAACTTGTTGGTATTGTTACTGATGGTGATTTAAGAAGACAGCTTGAAAAAAACCTTGACCTGAGTAATCTGACTGCCGAGGATATTATGACCAAAAATCCCAAAACTATCAATGCGGATATGCTGGCATCTTTTGCATTGCAGCAGATGGAAAATTATAATATAACATCCTTAATTGCTGTTGATAATTCCATTAAGCCGGTTGGATTAGTTCATCTTCATGATTTAGTAAAATTAGGGTTACAGAGAAGATGAAAAAATCTTTTCTAATATTAAGTATAATTCTCCTTGCCGTTTTTTATGCTTGCGGTGAAACAAAACTTGAACCTCAAATTGATAATTCGATTAGCAGCGAAGACTTACCCGATCAACAAAGTTTTGATGCCACAATTACTTTTACGGAAAACGGAAAATTGAAAGCAATATTATATTCGGATGAAATAAAAGTAGTAGGCAATAAAAATGAAAAATTATTAAAAGGCGTAAAAATTTCTTTTTATAACGAAGAAGAAATTAAAACTTCCACACTAACAGCTAAGCGGGGCAAAATAGATGATAGAACTCAAGACATGTATGCCATCGATAGTGTTGTAGCAGTAAGTGATAGCGGTGTAACACTAACTACTGATGAACTCATTTGGAAAAATAAAGAACAGAAAATTGTTACCGACAAATTTGTAAAAATTATTAGTCAAGATGAAATTATTGAAGGTTACGGATTTGAGTCGGACCAAAATCTAAAAAATTATACTATATTTGATATTACCTATGTAACTACTTTGGAAGAAAATTAATGAGAAAGTTTAACTTAATAATATCTTTTCTCGTTTTTATTATTGGCTCAGTTACATTTGCTCAAAGTAGTTCTAAGCTTACTATTATTGGTGATAGTCTTAAAGGTAAAGTTGTTGACGGGCTTAATATTAGAGAGGTATTAGGCAATGTAGTTATTACACAAGATGATATTCGGATTACCTGCAGTAAAGCCATTCAATACTTATCAACAAATGTAGCGGAACTAATTGGCAATGTAGTTCTTACGCAAGATAGTGTTATTATTAACACAAATAAGGGAAGATATTTCGGCAATTCCAAAATGGCTTTTAGCGATACAACCGTTCGTTTAACAAACGGTAAACTAAATCTTTTAGCCGATAAAGGAAATTATAATCTTAATACAAAAGTTGCAAAGTTTTTCGGTAATGTAAGTTTTACCGATTCACTAACAAATCTTAATTCAAGTAAGCTGGTCTATTTTAAAAATAGTGAAAAAATTATTGCGGTTGATTCAGTAAGAGTCTCAGACACAACTTCCATTATATTTACCGATAGCCTGATACATTTACGAAGGTCTAAATTATCTGAAGGTTATGGGAATATAAAAATTACAAGTACTGAGAATAACATTGTTATATTTGGAGATACGCTGCTTGATGATAAGCAAAAAGGAATATCCAAAGTTTCCGGCAATCCCTTTTTAACCCAGATTGAAGAATTAAACGATAGTACGTATGATACTCTTTTTATAAAATCCAAAATTCTGGAATCTAAAAAAGACAGCAGTTCTAAACTTGTTGCAATTGATTCTGTGGAAATAATTAGAGGAGATTTTTATTCGGTAAATGATTATACAATTTATGATAAAGATGAAGAACAGATATTAATATTTAGACAAGCGGATA
>JAJRZB010000531.1 GCA_024275455.1 Bacteroidota bacterium
AACAGAGAAGCTAATGTTTCTAAATAGTTGGCTAATTTATGGGGTTCAAAATTAGTGGCAGCTAAATATAATTCTTCTTCAAATCGGTGTAAATGTTTTATTAATTTTTGTTCAATTTCTGTAGCCAGTAAATCAATATTACCGTATGATAACTTTAACTTTTGTTCTTCAGTTAATCTAAGAATTGAAGAAATTCTGGCATGTGCATATTTTAAATAAAATACCGGATTTTCATCAGATTGTTTTTTTGCCAAATCCAAATCAAAATTCATGTGCGATGAATAATTTCTCATTGTAAAGAAATAACGTACTACGTCTTTTCCTACTTCATCTGTCAACTCATCAAGTGTTATATAGTTTGCCTTTCTTGTAGACATTTTTACAACTTCCCCTTTTTGGGTTATTGTAACAAATTGATGAATAATAACTTTTACTTTATTTTTATCATAACCTAAAGCTTCAATACCGGCAAGAACATCCGGGTAAGTTGCATTGTGATCCGAGCCGAAGATGTCAACAATTAAATCATATCCTCTATCAAATTTGGTTTTATGATATGCAATATCCGGCAACCGGTAAGTTGGTTCCCCGGTTGATTTAACTATAACCTTATCAACTTCTTGTCCAAGTTCAGTAAATTTCAACCACACTGCCCCATCTTTTTCATAAGATAAATTCTTCGTTTTAAAATATTCTAATAATTCATTAATTAAATTATTTTTATAAAGATCATCCTCGTTATAATACTGTTTGAATACAATATTCAAACGGTTCAGTGTTTGCTTTATATCATTAAAAATTTCTTCTTCGGCAGTCCTTTTAAATATTTCATTATCAAAATCAGATTTAAATTTATCTGAATGTTCTTTATAAATTTTATCGGCAATTTCTTTTATATATTCGCCTTGATAATACTCTTCCTTAAAATCAATTTTTTCTCCAAGAATCTCTAAATAACGAGCCGCAACAGAATTACCAAGAACTCTCATTTGTCTTCCGGCATTGTTAAAATAGTATTCTCTGTCAACTTTGTACCCAACAGTTTCAAGTAAGTTTGATAACGCATCCCCTAAAACTGCATTTCTGCCATGCCCTACCGTCAAAGGCCCGGTTGGGTTTGCCGAAACAAATTCTACGTTTGCTTTTTTACCTTTAAACTTTTCCGATTTACCAAAGTTATTTCCTTGTTCGTTAATTGATTTAATTATCCGGTTAACAAACTTGGGAGTAAAATAAAAATTAATAAAGCCCGGTCCGGCTATTTCAACCTTGGAAATTATCTCTGAATCAATATCCAAATTAGAAATTATATCCGCAGCAATTTCACGAGGATTTTTTTTAAGAATCTTAGTAAGCATCATAGCAACATTTGTTGAATAATCACCATGAGCAGTTTCTTGCGGGACATTAAATTGCAGACTTACATCATTAAGAAAATCAAGTTTTTGTTTAGCTTGATCAAATAAATTATACAAATATTCTTTCAATTTTAATCTCGATGGTTTTTAGGTAAGTAATTTTATTGAGCGTTTTCTATTTCGGTAATTTCAGCATCACCCCATAATTTTTCCAGATTGTAAAATTCCCTGGATTCTTTTCTAAACACATGAACTATAACATCAAAATAATCAAGCAATACCCAATTTAAAGTATTGTACCCTTCTCTATTATGAGTTTTAATCCCGTTCTTTCTTAATTTTTTATCAATTTCATCTGCAATAGCTTTTACATGAACTGTTGCATCTGCAGAACAAATAATAAAGTAATCTGCCATAGCAGATAAATTCTGCAAATTAAGGACCGTAATATTGTAACCTTTTTTAGATTGTATTAAATTAACAATTATGTCAACTAACTCTTTTGATTCCACATTTACTCGCTACCAATAACTGGTTTTAGTTTATAATAATCTTTTCCAATAACTAAAGAAACATCCAAGAAATAATCTTCGTTAAGCTGCTGGATAACTTTGGACTTATCTATGCCTAAGGATTCGGCAACTTTTATCGCATTTGCCTTATTCCCAATCCTATCAATAACAAACGATTCATCAATATTGAAAGAAATATAATTTCCAACTTCAACAACGTCAAAATCATGTGCTCTTAAATAATCGGTAAATCTATCAGCCACTCCGCTTATTCCACAACCGTTAAGAACATTTAGCTGGATAATTTCAGAAGGGACTTCCTTTTTTTCTTCAAAACCTATTTTATCCGAACTATGAATAATTTTCAGATAAGCCGAATATGATAAATAAACAATAAGAACAGCAAGAAAAAATATTATTAAGTTATAAAATATATTTAACGTACTGTCTTTTATATCGGCTTTCGGCTCACTCTTTTTTTTGATTGTTTTTTTCATCTTATTATTAGTTACAAAGTTAATTATAATTAATAAAATTCAAATTGTACGGTTGCAAAAATAACAAATAATTTTTAGTTAGCCTATTTAGTTATCGAACCAATTATAAGCGTATGGGGAAAATCTGCTATACCTATATGAATTATAGTAATTCATTGGAGAATTTGAGAATTGAAGACTTATGTTAAAATCATCGGAAGGTCTGTAATTTATTTGTGCTCTATCAATATAAAATCCATTTATTGATTTTGTAAAAGAATCACCAAGAGTATTATACGGAGTATTTACAAAACTCGCATCAAGTTGAAAATCAAGCTCATCACTAAATTTATATGCAATGTGGTTTGTATAAACACCAAGAGCCATTCCATTGTTGCCAAAAGATGAATATGACATTCCAAACGAGTGATTCATAGAAAAATTATTAGGGTTTATAAAACTAAAAAGTGAGCTAATCGGATTTTCGCTTAAGACTCCGCTTCTAATATCAAGCGGTTTACTTTCATCGCCCTTAAATTGGCCTAAAGTGATGATTGAACTTAGTAATATGATGGCAACTATTTTTTTCATAATATTATATTAAACCAAATAATACAAAAAATGTTTCAATAAAAAAAGGTAACTGAAAAGAGATTGATTGATTGATTGA
>JAJRZB010000532.1 GCA_024275455.1 Bacteroidota bacterium
CTGTTCCTCCCCATTTTACCCCTTCTACAACAAAGTGTTTTGTGGCACTCATTTCACTGTAACTTGAAAACGATGAAGTAAATCCTACTATTAAAAAGATTAGAAATGATACTCCAATTGTAAACAGCATGGAACTAAATAATATATTAGTAGGATTAAACTTAGGATTTTGATCGATTTTTTGAATTTTATGTTCAAGATATTTTGACTTTTTCGATAAAGTTTCTTCTAAATATTCGGCAGCTTCTTTTTGTGTAATAACTACTTTTTTTACTGCATCTTCTTTCTCATGTTTTAGTAACTCTAACTGCCTTTTATTTTGCTCAATTTGTTTATCAAAAATATTCATTTCTTCTTTAATAGAATCAAAGTAATGGCTTTCAATTAAATTACGTATGTATTCAATAACTGTTATTAATTTTTCTCTAAATATCTGCTCAACAATTCTAATTAGTCCGTTTCTTTTATCTCTGTATTGTTCAAGAGCGTTTTTCATGAACTCAATTTCTTTGTAAACGGCATTATCAAAGAAGTCTTTGTTTCTCAAGTTATCAAGATTAATTAGTTTTGTATAAGTATACAGCATGCTGTTAGGCTCACCTGAATAAAGAGAACGAATTAAAAAATCAATATCCGGAAGCATTTGTGCGAACCCTACTTCTGTAAAAACATTGTAAAATACTGCACTTTCAAAAAAGTAGGTAAACAGACCTAGATTATTGTAATTAATAGCAAACTGAAATCTTAGTTTATCGGCTAATAATATTTCCTTTAAATAATCATATGCGCTATCAAAATCATCAAGATATCTTGCACTTAATGCACTATAAAAACTTGCAGTTATACCGGTAGGATTATATTCCAAAGCAATTTTAAAGGTCTCTTTTGCATTTAAAAACTCATATTCATTTATATAAGTATATCCTTTGAACAAATTAACATAGTAAAGAAGAATACTCTGCATATCTTCCGAAACCGAGCATCCTTTTACAATTTCCTCTGCTCTATTAAATAATTCAATTGCTTTTTTAGGATTGTATAAAGATTTTTCGTTACTTAGTACAATTCCATAAAGAATTACGCTATAAAAATTTTGATAAGTAAAATTTCTCTCAACAATATTTATAATGCTTTGTGCAAAATATTGTTTTTGCTTTTTATTCTTTTGAGTTAACCACTTATAATAAAAATTCTTTACTTCTCTATGGTTGGATACAAAATTGAATTCTTCACTTTTTGTGTTTAGTAATTTTTCAATTGCAACTACAACGTGTGAATCGGAAAGCCAAAAAAAAGGGGCAACATCCTTTCTTAAAAAATAATCTGATATTTCAGTGGGCAATTGGATAGAATAGAATTTTGAGGAATGCTCTATAAAAT
This sequence comes from Bacteroidota bacterium, assembly GCA_024275455.1. Classification (GTDB taxonomy): domain Bacteria; phylum Bacteroidota; class Ignavibacteria; order Ignavibacteriales; family Melioribacteraceae. Next base: position 1,381 of record JAJRZB010000532.1, read on the forward strand.
CGTAAAAACTAATTTCATGTTTAATTAGATCGGCAAATTTTTCCCGACCGTAATTACGAAATTTAGCTATTTCCAGTTCCCTGGAAAGATTTCCTTCATCTATATTTTCTAATACTACATTTCCCTTAAGGAGCATTCTTCATCCATGAAGATTATTTGAAAATCCATTTTCGTGTTATAATCGTATTAATAATTTATATGTTTAACAAGAAAGACATACTTGAAGTAATTAGGGAAGATTATAGAAAAGTACGGTTAAATTGTATAATTAATATCTTTCTTACAATTTAACCGTTCAATAATTGAGCAATTATGCTTAGTCTAAAAAAGTTCTTTTATTTTCTCAATTGGTCTGCCTAAAACAGCTTTATCACCTTTTTCAACAATTGGTCTTTGTATTAAATTGGGATCGTTAATCATAAAATCTAAAATTTGTGCCTCTGTATAATTGTTATGTCTAACATCCAATTCTTTGTACGCTTTTTCATTTTTTCTTAAAAGTTCACTCGGTTTCATATTCATTTTTCTGAGTAACGTTTTTAATTTATTCTTTGTAAAGGGTTTTATGTAATAATTTATTTTCTCAAACTCAATTCCCATTTCATTTAGCATTTTAATTGTTTTTCTGCAGGTTGTACATGTTGGTTTTTCATAAACAGTTATTTTATCCATTTTTTCCCCTTTCATTTAGTTTTTAACAAACAATGTATTATTTTAATATAAAGTAAAATAAGTGAGTAAATAATGAATTACAAAATTTTATTTAAAACAGGTGATATGCATGGGGCAGGTACCGATGCGGACGTTTCGATAGTTATTTTTGGTTCAAAACTTAAGACCAAAGAAATTAGTCTGAATAAACATAAAAATGAAAATGTGTTTGAAAATAATAAAATTGATACTTTCTATATTGATACTAAAGACCTAGGAGAAATTAACGAACTAAAAATATGGCATAATAACAAATGGCCGGGTGCCGATTGGTACTTGGATTATGTAACAATTGAAGATTTATATAGTGGCAAAAGTTATTTCTTCTCGGTTAAAAAATGGATTAAAGGCAAAAACAAATATCAATTTATTCCTAAAAATTCAGCAACATATACTCTTGAAATTACAACCGGTACATTACCGGGTTCAGGTACAAATTCTAATGTTTATTTATCAATTATCGGTTCAAAATCCTATACCGGTTATATTAACTTAAAACCTTATTTAAAAAACAAAGAATTTATTACGGGACATACAGAAGTTATTACCCTACTAAATGAGGATATCGGGTCAATTAAAAAACTTTCTCTAAAAACGGATAATGCCGGATTTAATTCAAACTTTTTTCTGAGTAGAATCAATATAAAAAAAGAATCAAATAAAAATTTTATCTCTTTCCCTTTCTTTAATTGGATTAAGCCTGATATTATTTATCCATTAGATAAAGATAGTGTTGAATACACACTGAAAATTTATACCGGGGATGTTCTTGCCGGAGGAACCGACGCTAATGTTTCAATCATTTTATTTGGGACAAAAGATAAATCGAAAACAATTAGCTTAAATGATTTAATAGCCCGTAATGCCTTTGAGGCAGGTAAAATTGATTATGTAAAAATTGTTAATAAAGATTTAGGAAATATAAAAAATATAAAAATATGGCATGATGAAAAATGGCTTGGCGATGGCTGGTTCTTAAACAAAATTACAGTAATGAATGAAAAATCAGATGATTTTGGTGTTTTTCCGTTTTACTCTTGGTTAGATAAATCTGAAAATCCTAATAGTGTAAATATAGAACTAACCAGAATGCAGGTATTTACACGACCATTTTATGCAATTGCTCACATGGTAAACACTCCGGCTTATGCCGAAGAAGCATTAGATATGGGTGCTAATGCAATTGAGTTTGATGTAACTCCTAATATTGATAAAAAAGGAATCTTTTCGTTTGATGTTTTTCACGGTTTCCGCCCGGATTTTGACCCCGACAAAATTAACCTAATGGAACGAAGTATTGCCCGGACTGATCTCACAACTTATTTATCATCCTTGCTGCAGTTTGAAAAAAAATATAAATCCTTTACATTAATGATTTTTGATTGCAAATTAGGAAAAGTTTCTAAACATAAGCTTAAGCAGTGCGGAATTGAACTTGGGAAAAAATTAGTAACTGACTTTTACGGGATTGATAATTATCAAAAAAGAATTTACAGTATAATTTCTGTCGGTAAAAAAAAATATTCGCCTTTTTTTAATGGTTTATTTTCAGTTATTCCTAAAAAATATAAAAAGTATATCGGTCTCGATTTAAGTGAAGAAAACTTTAAAACAACCGAAAAGACTTTTGAACAAAGAAGTGAAAATAATTTCTGGTGGGGCAGTGGAATTGCTTCAACAGTGCCAAAACCTTTAAAACATTTTATTCCGCAATTTTTAATTGCAGCAAAGAAAAGAACAAACAGAAAAATTGTTAAGAAAATATATTACTGGACTTTAGACGATCCCGATTCAATGGAAAGAATGCTAGTAACAAAACTTGACGGAATAATTGTTAACGACCCCTTAAAACTATTGCGGGTTTTGGAAAAAGAAGAATTTAAGCACACTTACCGGTTGGCAACAAGAGAAGATGATCCGTTTAGTGTAGTTGTGCAATAGTTATTAAAAAAAGGCTGATCCAAAATGAATCAGCCTATTGTTAGTTTTTTCTTTTTTTAAAGGTTTAACCTAAAACCACCGTAATAGAATCCGCCGAGAGTTCCGAATTGTGTAACTCTTCTGCTATAAATAAATCTCTCACCACTTCTATTAGCTGCTTTTTGATGCTCATCAGGGAAAGTATTTAGTGCATTATTTGCACCAAGCGTTAATTTTAGACCTTCAAACAATTCATATGAAGCTTCTAAATCCAATAGAACTTTTGCACCAAAAGTTTCATCGTTTGCTATATTCGTTGGTTTATATTCAATACTTCCGTAATAATTTCCTCTAACTGTAAAAGACACTTTATTAAGACTGTAAGTAGCTGTTATACTTCCTTTTTGTCTAGGTAAAGCATCTTCTAATCTATTTCTTTCCTCACGGTTAAATATTGTTGATTCAACTGCTTTTAAATCACCACCTGCAAATTTATCAGCTACCGATTGTGGAATGTTAATATTAACTACTTCAGTATTAGTAATGTTTCCTACGGCAGTTATGGAAAGACTTCCGTTTCCAACTAAAGTAGAATAACTAACAGAAAGATCGAATCCTTTTGTTCTTGTATCAACAGCATTTGAGAAAAATTGAGCTTTGCTAACACCGCTGTTTGCAAAAGGAGCAAGAATTTGTGCAACAATCGGATCACTATCAGAAAATCGGCTAGTTAAAACTATTCTATCGTTAATACTTATTGAATAAAAATCGGCAGATACCGATAATCCGTCCATCGGTCTAAAAGTGAAACCAGCACTAAAGTTTACAGATTTTTCTTCTTCGAGATCAGGTATTCCGAAAGCTTTTGCTACCGCACTTTTATTATGTGCTGTCATAACTTGGCTTGGAGTAAGCTCACCGGTAGCAGGATCAATAACAAATTGTGTACTAACATTATTAAACCATGCTTGGTGAAGAGAGGGCGCTCTAAAGCCTGTACTTGCAGCACCTCTTAAAGCAATCTTATCTGTTATTTCATATCTGGTTGCTAATTTTCCAATAAGAGTTTGTCCAAAATCATTATAGTTTTCAAATCGCAATCCGAGATCGACTAAAAATTTATCAGAAAAAACACTTTCTAAACCAGTATAAACAGCAATACTATTTCTATATCTATCAACTTCGTTTGAAGGTTGAAAACCCGGAAAAACTTGTGAGCCGGCTGCTTTAGGTGCTCCGGAAGAAGTTGTATCAAAATCAACACCCGGAATACTACCACCATTACCTAACATCCATGATGCATCTTCACCGGCAACTATTTGATAGTTCTCTACTCTAAATTCACTTCCAAAAGCAAATGTTAGTGTTTTCAAAGCTCCTTTCGTATCAATTAGTCTTGTAATATCTAAATTTCCGGATGTTTGAGAAAATCTTAACTGACCTGCATCAAATGATATCGGACTGGCAGCACCCATAGAAGCATTATTTGTATTTTCAATGTTAAACTGGAATGAGTTTCCACCATGAGTAACACTTAGATCAACATCCCATCCATTGAAAGATCCCTTAACTCCACCTGCAAAAGATAAATCAAATATCTCTGTATGAATTTCAGGTAAAAA
>JAJRZB010000533.1 GCA_024275455.1 Bacteroidota bacterium
AATCTTTATCGATATAGTAGCTAATCAGATATTGATTATCACCTAAATTATTTTGAATATTACGCGTTGAAAAAACATTGTTGTTAGTTAAATATTTACCAATCGCCGGATTTATTTTTACAAGTGAATCTTTTACACTTTTAAATTGTTTTTTTAGCGAAGCTAATTCCGATTCATTGTAAAGACCACTGTTTAGGTTCCATTCAATATCATAATACTTATTTAATAATTTTTCGTTTTCCACAAAAGCATTAAATTTTAGACTAACTAAATTCTGCATTGTATTGCGTGCTCTCGATTTTTCTAAAAGTTCAAATGCTTTTTGACTTTTACCTTTACCTAAATATATATCAATAAGTGAGTTGTATATTGATTGGTAATTTGAAAAATATTTGATTTGAATATCGGCATTACTTAATAACTTTTGTGAACTTTCATCAATAAGTTTTACAGCCGAAAGATAATACTGCTCAGCTTTTTTATAATTTTCTTGCTGTTTGTAAATTTCAGCTAATTTACTGTGGACACTAATAAGTGTATTAAAATCATTTGATTTCTCAGCATAGAATTTCGCTTTGTTAATGTAGGTGATTTTATCTTTGTTATTTATAATATCACTTAAAAGTAAATATTGAAAACCAAGTAATTGGTTATACCCGATAGTTTTTGTGGCAGCTATTGTTTTATTTAACCGTAATTTAGCAGATGAAATATTTTCCGTCTTAATTTCAATATCAGCCAGAAATGTATTTGATAATAACTCTGAATAAACATCTCCGTATTTTTTACTTAAAGAAATCGCCTTATTTAAATAATCAGCAGCCAAAGAGAATGAATCAAGCGATGTATAAATGATTCCTATTTTCTGGTCTATTTCCAATTTCAGATACGGATTTTCCGATTCATTTAATTTCCGTTCCCCCTCCAGTATCATTTCCAAAGCTTTTTCCGGCATATCCAAATTATAATACAAAACTCCCAATCCGATATTTATTTCGGCTTCCGAAGGCACATCTTTTATTTGTTCCGCTATTTTTTTTGATTCAGCATAATATTCCAATGCTTTTGAGTAATCGGAGAGATTTGTATAAACATCACCCAACCCACGCAGAGCAATCATTTTAGTACGGATGTTTTCTCCGGCTTCATCCAGCCCGATTTTATAATATTTAATTGCACTTTTATAATTTGAAATATTCAAATAACTATTGCCAATATTAACTGCTGTAAAAGCCAATCTGTTTTTATTTTTTAATTTTTTAAAAAGTAAAAAACTTTTTTCATAATTCTTTCTTGCTTTAACTGCCTCACCGGTATACGTGTAAGAAACTGCATACTCAGAAAGACAAATAGCTTCTAATTCATTATCCCCAATTTCTTTAGCTAATTTACTTGCTTTATCAAAACTTGCGCTAGCTTTTTCTATTTCTCCTTCCTCGTCTAAAATCATTCCTAAATTTAGCAGTGCTTTTACTTCCTCTGTGTTGAAACCGGTGCTATCAGCAACATTTAAACCGTTTCTATAAAGTTTTTTTGCCTTTTGATAATCACCGGAAAGATAAAAAAGTGAACCTGTTGCAATCTTAACTTTTGCAAGTAACGGATTTCTCTTTTGTAGTTTTCTTTCTAAAATGTTAAAATATTTTAAAGCTGTTTCGTAATTGCCAAGATTTCTATAAGTATAAGCAAGCATATAAATCGGTTTGAAAGAAGTTGAATCTAGTTTTAAAACTTCACTAAATAATTTTTTCGCATTTTTATAATGTGATTTATTATATGCCCGTTGTGCGTTAAAATATGTTATAAATTTGCTTTGATTTTTTTCAAAAATTCTATTTTCAATTTCTGATTCATTACCGGTTATGCTTGCTGTTTTAACTAATAGATCATAATAGGAATAATACTCCGGTAGTTTTTCAAACTGTTGTACTAATAAGTTAAAGGATTTTTTAAATTCATTTTTTCTGAAAAGGAGAAGGCTTTCAAGATATTTCGTTTCGAAAGAGGAATTTAAACTTTGCAAAAATTCTAACTCTTTTACATAATCTATTCTATTATTAAAAAGATAAAATTCATAATCTTGTAAAAGTTCTTGGGGAAAAGTGTTGCCTATTATCTTGCTTTTAAGTTCATCCAAGGAATTTTTTGGAGAAGAGACTGTTATTTGAGTCAGCACAAAAAAAAGAATGAATCCATATTTAATAATTGCATTTAAGATTCTCATTATCCGTTCTGCTCAATTGATTTCAATAACTCTTCGGCTTTTTTTGAATAACTACCTCTATTATCAATAACAAGTTGAAAATACTTTTTGGCTTCTTTAAAATTATCTTTCAGCAAGTAACTTTTGCCTAGAAAGAAATAAGCATTGTAAGTAATATTATTAAACGACCCGGAATTGTTTTTCTTTACAACATCATTAAAATAAATTATTGACTTTTCTAAATCCTCTTTGTTAAACGAAGTGAATAATCCCAGAAAATCTGACTCAGATTTTTTTAGATAAATTAGTCCCAGCATATAATCAGTATAAAAAATGGTTCTATCATTAAAATTATTTTTTACATCATTTTTGAAATTCTTAATTGCTTCTTCATAATCTTCTTGACTTAGAGCTTGTAATCCATTCTGAAATTCCGGTGACATTCTGCCGCGTGTTGTTGAATAATCATCAAGTGCCGATAACTCGGAAATATTTTTATACGCAGGTACCGTTAATTGAGAAACGGTAAAAAGTGAAATAGCAAAAAGGGCTATTACTGCTACAAAAGCATAAACCCGTTTAGCAGCAAAACTATTAATAAAATTAATTTCCGATAAAGTAGTTGTTTCTTTAGCTACATTTTCTTCTTTTTTCTCAAATTGTCGGGTTAAATAATTATCTATCTCACTATACTCTTCATTGAGTAATTGAAATTCTTTTTTACACTTTGAACATTGCTAAATATGTTTTTCTATTTCAGGAATAAATTTTAAAAGAGATTCATCTTCCAAAGGTAAATTATTTTTATATAGAACATATTCTGAAATCAACTCTGTATCCAAATGAAACCTATTTTTCATATCACTAAGTAAATTATAAATCACCTTATATTTACTAAGTTCAGGTTCTTCTGTTAATGATTTGAGCAAGAAATTCTTTTCTGCCTTTGTCAAGTTTTCTTTTGAAATAAGCTCTAATATTTTTTCTTTGGTTTTCATATTGTTATAATGTTTTATTCTCTTTATAGATATAGTGTCCGTAATTATTAAAAAGTGACATTTTATTCCAACTTTTCTTTTATTTCTTCTAAAGTGCGGTACAACATTTTTTTTACAGCAGCTTCATTTTTATCTAACTTTTCTGCTATTTCACTAAATTTAAGTCCTTCCCAAAATCTTAGTTTAATAATTGTTCTTTTTCTTTCGTTCATTTCATTCATTATTTCTACAACTTTTAATGAGTCGACCGAACTATCTAAATCAAGAATTTCCGGATTTGCATTATATGCTTCATTAAGTTCAAAGTGAGGATGTTTTTTTTGTTTTTTATACCAGTTAACAAACATTAAAAATAAAACTCGCCTAAGCCAATGTTCTATATTCTGAATATTCTGATATTGTTCTGCAAAAGTTATATAAACATTATTTGCCATATCTTCTGCATCTTCAATGTTTTTCAGTTTGCCTGATTTATATTTCAGTTCGAAATAATTAAATGCAATATTTCTAACAATATTGGAAAGTTTTGTGAATGAATCCGAATTGCCTGATAGTGATAAGTTAAGAAGATTATTTAATTCTTCACTTGAAAAGTTATGATATGTATCGTTATACTTATTCAATAACTTGTTTTACCTTATTAATAAAATATAGCAAAACAGAAGGGGCACATTTGCCCCTTCTGTTTTGTATTTGGAATTATATTTAATGCTTTTTAATTACTTAAGCAAATTCATTTTTCTTACTTTAGTTAAAGCACCCGCTTTTAATTCGTAAAAATAAATACCCGAAGATAATTCGGAAGCATCGAAATTGGCAGTATAACTTCCTGCTGTTCTATATTCATTTACTATTGTAGCAATTTTTTGACCGACAATATTATAAATGTTTAATGTAACTTGTGCATCATTGCTTAGTGTAAATGATATTTTTGTAGAAGGATTAAATGGATTAGGATAATTTTGTGCTAAAGTAACTTCAGTTGGCAAACCGGTAACTTCATCTTCCACAGCAGTTACTTTATTAGCAGTTAGTATGATTAAATTACTAACTTCTGAATTACTAAAAGATACG
>JAJRZB010000534.1 GCA_024275455.1 Bacteroidota bacterium
AGAATCTCCAAGTCTGTATCTCTTTTTAGTAAAGGGATTCAAAAAACTATTAAAAATTATTCCATGATTTTCAGGGTACATTCCCGTAATAATTGAATAGTGATTGGGAAATGTTTTTGAGGGAAATGCTGGTCTAAGTGATAAAGCATGTACTCCGCCACCTTTCATCTTATCGAGATTTGGTGTTATTCCCCTCTCGGAATAATCCCAACGAAAACCATCAAAGGATATTAAAATTACGTATGGTGTAGATTGAGCGGTTAGAAACGTTGTAAAAATAAAGAATGCTAAAATTGTTTTTTTAAGTTTCATATTAAATACTAACTCAGTATTATTTAAAAATAATGCGATTCTAGAATAATTAAAATTACTATAAAAATTATCAAATTGTAATGTAATATTTAAAGTTAGTTTTCAAATATTATGTGGTAATTGTCCATTCATCTAAAATACTTTTAATAGTTTGGTGTTCTAACTGTTATACTTTACTTGAGAAATGCAAAATAAAAAGAGCCGCCCAAAATTGGACGGCTCTTTTCAGTACAAATAAATTGGATAAAAATGTATTCTGAGATTTAGAGAAGAATACTAATACCAACATTAAATGTTCTTGGTAAACCAAAGAATACTTCTGCATCATCAGCAGAGTGAGTTTTACCATTATCCTTAAATGCATTATATCTACTATTATCAGTTGCATCTTGAATGTAAATTTAATCAAGAGCGTTGAAAACATGACCAAATAATTGGAAATCAACTCCTTTAAGATTTAATGGTAAATCATAAGTAAAGTGAAAATCGATTACTGTATAAGAAGGTGTTAACCAACTTTGACCTCTATCAGTAGGATCAGTTCTTGTTAAAGGATACCAATTAGCATAATGATCTCTATAATGTTTTACCAATCCACTTAATGCTAAACCTTTAACCGGGAAAACAGAAGCCGTAAACACTATAGCTGTTTGCGGTTGGTCACCCACTTTTAAGTCTTTTACATAATAGTTGAAAGGTATTTCAGTAGTTGTTCCATCTTCATTATAGTTTACATATGAACCTGTAACATCATCAGTTAATTTCCAATCCCCAATAGAACCGGCAAGATCAAATCTTAATTCTCTAATTGGCATATAAGCTGCTTCTAATTCAAAGCCCATATGTTGAGAGTTTAATCCTTGCAAGAATATTAAACCTTCGGTACCATCTTCATTTCTTGTTCCAACAGTATTAGCTCTGTCTTTCCAAGTAGTATAATAAACATTTGCTTTAACATTTACTTTTCCATCAGCTAAATGACTATTTATACCGGCTTCAAAGTTTACAAACTTTTCATTTTCCGGATTAACAGCAACTGTTCCATCTCTATCGTTAATGGCATTATCAAAAATTGGTACTTTACTTACAAAACCGCCATTTACAAATACATCTAAGTTTGGATTAATTCTATATGAAGCACCACCTTTAACTTGAAAACCTGTAATGTTATCTGTTTCGGAAAATAGTTCATTACCAGCATCCGTTTTGGCAAAGTGGTCAGTAAATGTATACTTAATCATTGACCAGCCACCCATAGCATAAGCAGTGATTTTGTCTTTAGTATATTCACCTTGACCATAGAAACCAAACCAATCAACAGTATTTGTATTATAGTAAGCAATCTTATCACCAAGTTTCTTACGTTGTTGATCAGGAGTATCAAAATCGTTACCGGTGTAT
>JAJRZB010000535.1 GCA_024275455.1 Bacteroidota bacterium
ACAAATAGTTTTTTTATGTTCAACAGCTCTTTTCTTAAGAACTTCTTTGAAGTGAATTAAATCTGAAAGTAAGATTTCTCCCGCAGTTTTCATTTGATAGGAAAGAGTAGTATCAAGAATGTCGGATGAGGTCATTCCATAGTGTATATGGCGGGATTCCGGTCCGACATACTCTGCCACATTCGTAAGAAATGCGATTACATCATGTTTAGTTTCTTCTTCAATTTCAAGAATTCTATCAACTTTAAAATTGGCTTTCTTTCTAATTATTTCAACATCTTCTTTAGGGATATCTCCCATTTCTGCTCTTGCTTCACAAGCAAGAATTTCAATTTTTAACCATGTTGAATACTTAAATTCATCTTCCCATATCTTACCCATTTGGGGTAAGGTGTATCGTTTAATCATATTTTTGGTTCTAATTTTAGATTAAGGGTAAGTGTTTTATCATCACGTTTTACTTTTAGGTTTAATATATCATTTGTTCTTGCCTGGTGGAATACATAAATCATAGTATCTTCATTGTTTATTTTAATATGATTTGCTTCAAGAATAATATCACCCTGCTCCAATCCGGCTTTATCTGCAGGGGAGTTTTTCAGAATATTTGTAACAATTACCCCGAATGTATTATCAAGATTGTAATATTTTGCTATGCCTTTATCAATAGAATGTATACTTAGTCCGGTCCAGAAGTTCCTGTTAACCTCACCGTTCTCTTTTAGTTCTTCAATTATATTTTTGATTGTGTTTATTAGTATTGCAAAACCAAGTCCAATGCTACCACCGCCCTTACCGGAATATATTAAAGTGTTCATCCCAATCATTTCTCCAAGACTGTTTACCAAAGGTCCACCGCTATTTCCACCATTAATTGCGGCATCTGTTTGAATCATGTTAAGATAATATCTTTCGTCAATTACCCCGAGATTCATACCCAAAGAACTTACTACGCCCACAGTTACTGTTGGTTGGTTGTTAATTGAAAAAAGTCCGAATGGATTACCGAGAGCAATAACCCATTCTCCAATTAGAATTTTATCAGAGTTACCGAATTTAATATGTGGTAAATTTTCTGCGTTAATTTTTAGTAAAGAAATGTCCGAAGAAATATCAGTACCAATTAATTCAGCATCGTATTGTACACCGTTTGTTAATGTAACAATAATTTTTGAAGCATTACCTGCCACATGATCATTGGTAAGAATATAGCCATCGGAAGAAATTATAGCACCTGAACCTAACCCGGGGAAATCTTTTTTGTAAATTCTATCACCAAAAAACTGCCTGAAAAACGGATCTTGACTAAACGGATCGCGATAATACCTTGTTTCTATAACATTTATTCCCACAACAGCCGGACTAACTTTTTTAACAGTATTGGTTAAAATATTTTCTCTGCTCTCACTTATTCGATTGTTTGCTTGAGTTCTAACATTAACCGGAAGTATTGTACTTTTTTTAGCGGAGTCATCATTTTGAATTTGTTCATTTACAGTTACATCATTTGAAGTTCTCTCTGTTGATTCTTGCTTCTGATAATAGAAATAAGCAAAAATTACAGAAACAAATAATAGAGTTACAAAGGATGATAAGAAAACAACTTTTATACTTTTCATTTTTTATTTATTCCGTTTACTTTATAATTTTTTATATACTCTAAAAATGGTTCCCGATGTTTAATAAGTATAATTACCATTACTAAAGATATGGAAAATCCGAAAATAATACTTTTTTCGGCGGAAGGAAAAGCGAAAGAATTTAGTAACTTATGATTAAACAACGCTGATAACAATACTAAAAAAGTAGCCAAAATATTTGACAGATGAATATTTTTTTTGAACATGTATGTAATAACCCAAAAAAGAACCCATAAAAATAGAATTATCGGAGCTAGTACTATTGATCCTCCAGCAGCAGTTGCTAACCCTCTGCCGCCTTTAAATTTAAGCCAAATAGAAAAACAATGTCCTAAAACCGCAAAAACTAAAGAAATAGCAGGAAGCAAAAACTGGTTACCAAAGAATAATTTTATTATTAAAACACTCAAAATTCCTTTTGTTAAATCAATTAGAAGTACAATTATTCCAATTTTCTTAGAATTTGTTACTTCATAAGAATTTAATGTCCCTACATTTCCCGATCCTTGATATCTGATATCAATTCCTTTTACTTTCTTTAGTAAAATATAAGCTGTAGGTATTGAGCCTAAAAAATATCCGAAAAAAGCTGATAATATATAATTCATTTTTTTTAACTTTATGTATCAAAAATAAACAGAAATTTGAACTTTGTTATTAAAAATTAAACTTTTATTTTCTCACAATGAGAAATATAAAAAGTTTAAAAATTTCTTCAACAAACTAAAGTAAATAAAATTCTACAAAATTATTTCATTTAAAACA
>JAJRZB010000536.1 GCA_024275455.1 Bacteroidota bacterium
GTATTTTATTCGGTTTTCTTGCGCTTTGGAATAATTTTGCAGTCCAATAAATAGAATCAGTAAAAGGAATCTTTTCATATTAATGTTGGCTAACGGTGAGTATATAAGGCGTTGGGCGTTTTATTGCACCAACTTTTCAATTTACTATGCCATTTATTTATATTCATAACGTTTAATTTAACTACTTATCGCCCAATGCCTTATATACATTGTTAGCGGCTTTATTTGATTTCAACACTCTTGTTACATAGTTTCCAATGTTTCCATATAATCGCATAAGGACATAATTCTTTATCATTACATCTTTGCCAAGGGCTACTCAGGCATCTTTCGTCAATAATTGTATTTGAGGCAGGTTGTTTACAAAAATCAATTAAATCACAAGAAGTTTTATTAACCAAAAATAAATCTTGTATTTGATTTATTGCCCAAAAAAAGCCAATGTCAATTTGCTTTTTATAAGCTAATGGATGATAAAATCTAAATTCCTGATTGTCATTTGTTAATAAAGGTGTTCCTATTTTATGAAAAAAATCTTTAAATTTTTTATTCGTTTTTATATTTCCTTTTGCAAAATCCAAAATAAAGTATGGGTTGTTTTTTCTATATAAATTAGCTTCAATAATTACATTATCAATCCATTCTTTTATATCCTTGAAAATATCGTCATTAAAGTATCCTTTTAATTGCTCTTTTGCTAAATCAACAATTTGTTGAAGATGATATTCTTGTTTATTTCCGTTAAGTGTAAATATTTCTTTTTTAAAATCATCATAAAGAATTTCTGGTTTACTCGGAATTTCATTCCTTTCTTTCCATTTTTCAATAGTCCTTACAAAGTATTTTGCAGGATTTGATATACCCAATGATATATCACAAAGAGCAAGAATGTTTAATTTATTTTCAGCAAACTCAGGATATATTTTTCTTGCTAATAATTCAGCTGTGTTATATGGTAAGTCTGGTGAAACAACATAGTCTTTACACGTTAATTGTTCAAAAAGATATGCCATACTTTCCATAATACAACCTGAGCCAAATGAAAAATAATTTGTCTCATTTTCTCCATCTATAAACTCAATGTCAATACTCTCTATCTCTTTTATTGGGCTGTTTGGAATGTTAATATCTAACAAAGAAACATTATAATCTTTTATTTCTTTTATTGATGCTTCGCCTACATCCCCATATGTCATTTTACATAAATAGCCATTTAATAATACATTATCAGAATTAGTTGGGTCAGGTTCAATAGGTATGCTAAAACTATTATCTTTCAAATCAACTATGAAATTATTCGCATATTTTAAATAATCAACTGTTGCGTGTATGCAATTCAGTCCATAAAAAGTTGTAATGTCTTGAATAAAATGTATGTATTCGTGAAAAAAAACAGAAAAGTCTTTATCGTTTAATTTATTAAAGTCTTTAATCGAATTTTGTATTGAAACATTTAATCGAAAAAAACTTGGAATATAAAATCCTAATATTTTATTTAATTTCCTTGTCATTATTATGCCTGTATTATATTGCCGCTAACGGCAGAGCTAAAGTGCGTACCGCGTTTAAACTAAAAATATTTCTGCTTACAAATATATTCCATTTTATCGAATAATTTTCCTGTTTTACAATAATTTGCGGTATGCAGCTTTAGCTTATGTTAGGCACA
>JAJRZB010000537.1 GCA_024275455.1 Bacteroidota bacterium
GTCTTTAGTATTAAATTTAATCTCATAATTTCCCGGTTTTTTAATAATAGTTTCATAAAAAGCTTTAATCAATAATAATGCCGATATTAAAAAGTTGATTTATTAAACTAATTGTGCTGCTACTCACAAAATGATGCAATTGTTACATGTAAGATTGTACCAAAACCCTTCTACTGATTTACAAAAGGTAACAACTACATTGAATCTTTTTGAGAATTTAATTTTAAATAAACAAATTTAAATATTGCAGATTTGTGATAATAATAATTTGATTTGTTTGATATGCCAAGTTTAAAAGATTCCATCTTGACTAAAACAGATTTGTAATCAGTTAAAAATAAATAAGATTAAAATCACAGATTAAAAATCTGTGTTACAAGTTTTTAACTATTGAATTATCCGTTATCTCACTCTGATTATCACTAACATTTTCCAAATTAATCTTTCCATTAAATTTTACATTCTCTCCAATTGCATAATCCCCTTTAATGGTTAATTCTTCACATTCAACAAGTGAAGGTGCTTTAGGAATTCTTAAATCTAGATCATCAACAAGTTTGTAAAATTTTGGATCTAGGTTAATTACCAGGGGTTTTAATTTACGTTTGGGATTTATGATTATTTTATAATCATCCGTAATAATGTAATTATCAGAACGTACTGCTAACAAATCTTCCGTAGTTTTAACCGGAGCAAATCTGGTTCTGGGTACGGTTAATGCAGAAGCGCCTTCAAAAACTGAAATTGCCGAACCCATTGCTGTTTCTAACTGATATACAGCTTCTGAATCTGCATCTCTTGGATCAACGGTTTTTTTATTGACGATCATAGGCAATCGAAGAATATTATTCATACTTTCCATTGTTTCTTTTAATACCTTTAGATTAACCCAAATGCTATTGGTATTGAAGTATTTATGTTTTTCTACATTTTGAAATTCAGCTTGGTCTTCGTTTGGACACTGAGCAGATTCACGTAAAATTAATTGTCCAGTTGGTAATTTAGCTAAATGTCCACCTTTTTTATCTGCTTCGGTTCTATCTGCAACTTCCATTAAAAATGGGAAATTATTTTTGGCAAAATAACCGAGTATTTTCATATTCATTACCGCTCCGAGGTTATCGGAGTTTGAGATAAAAGCGTATTCTATGTTTTCATCAAGTAGTTTATTCAACATTCCGCTTGTAACAAGCGCAGTGTATATTTCACCATGTCCGGGCGGGCACCATTCAAGATTTTCATTCTCCGGAAATTCTACAGGTTTTAATGAGTCAATTCCTATTTTAGGAATTTTATGCTGTAAAAAATCGAGAGGGATATTCTTTTTAAGTTCAGGGTAGTTATTTAACAATTCCAAAGACTTCTCTTGAGTATTGAAACTGTTCATTAAAACCAAAGGAATACCGGATACAACCGATTGCTTTGCAATTATATCTAAAAATGTAAATTCTTTTTTAATTCTCAGTAAAGATTTTGCACCACTTAAACCCATGCCGGTTCCTAATCCACCGTTTAGCTTTATATTAACAACATTACCGGCAACCGATTTACCAATTTCAGATAAATTTTCTTCCAGTGAATTATAATCCGGTAGATTCTCAATTGCGTTAATTGAAGTTTCCGGGAGCATCCCGGTTTCACCGCTTATAAGTCGGTTATAGTAGTATTCAAATGTATCCAGAACAATTTGAGGAAGATTTACTTCTTTCATTTTTTTTAGGAACAGTTCAATATTATTTTCTTTCAATTTTACTCCGATATATTTTTAAATTTTTCTCTTCGTTTCTTTAACTCTCCTCTTTTTTTCTTCGATTCAATTCTTTTTGCTTTAGAGGCTGAAGTCGGTTTGGTTTTCTTTCTTACTTTTCTAATTTCCGTTCCTTTCTTTAATATTTTAACTAACCTATCAATTGCATCTTTTCTGTTTTTTTCTTGTGTTCTAAATCTTTTAGCCTCAATAATTATAAAGTCTTCGTTAGTAACTCTTTTACCTGCGGTTTTAATTATTTTTTCTTTTATATCTTCGGTAATTCCAACTAGATTATTTATATCAAACCTCAGCTGAACAGCAGTTGAGACTTTGTTTACGTTCTGTCCGCCCGGACCTGAAGCCCTTATAAATGAACATTTAATGTCATTTTCATTAAGAAATATTTTATCTGAAATTTTAATCATATTGAATAATATATTTGTACTGAAATTATGGACAATTCCGTGACCTTAATAAATCATTAATAAGTATTAAATTAAAGCAGTTCTGATATAACTTTTACGAAATCAAACCGAAAACAAATAAACAGTAAAAATTTTTGACTTTCAATAAATAATTGATTTCTTAAAATTAGGTAAAAATTTTTGGAAAATTATTGATAGAAAATATATTCAAATTACTACTTGGGATAAAGTTAGTCCATTGCATTTCAAACCTCCTTTCTTTACTTTTAAAATTCGCAAAAAATGGAGTAAATGAATGTTGACCGGTTTAATTAAAAAGGTTTTTGGAGATAGAAATACCAAGGCATTAAAGGAATTATGGCCAATTGTTGATGAAATTAAAAATGAATTCGAAAAAATTAAAGATTACACAGATGAACAATTGGTTGCCAAGACTGAAGAA
>JAJRZB010000538.1 GCA_024275455.1 Bacteroidota bacterium
GATTTATTTTCAAACACTTTTTAATACTTTCTAAAGCTTCGTTTATTTTGTTTGATTTAAGATATGCAATTGTCAAATTATAGAAAATTTGCGGGTCATTAGAATTTATTTTTAAACTTTCCGTTAAATATTTTATTGCATCTTTTATATTGTTGTTAATTAAGCTAATGTTACCCAACCATTTTGTAGAAAATTCATCAGGCTGAATTTTATACCTTTCGTATAGAAAATATTTTGCCGGTTCGTAAGATTTTCGGGATATTAATTCTTTTGCAGCAAAATTGTAGTAGTTCAATTTAAATGGGTATTGAGAAACTAATACCTTAATTTCTTTTACAAAATTTTGAATGTCATTATTCTTTAGATAATATTCGTAAGCTGCTTGATGAGCCTTTTCCCAGTTGTAATTTTCTTTTACTATTTTATATGCAAGTGTGTCAATTTTATCTTTTAGAATAATATTCTTAAACACATTCTGTTTTTTTTCCATAACGAAAGGCCAATCGTTAAGCAAATTTAATATTCTAAAATTTGCAGCAGTACTATCTAATTTAGAGAATGCAAAGTTTGAAATAACAATACTATCTTGAAGAGCAAAATTTTCTATTTGTTTGTAAATATGTAAATAATAGTTTTTAAGAGATTTATAAAATAATTTACCCATTAACATATAACCTTTTAACGAAGGATGAAGGTGATCAATCATTAAATTATTTCCTGCAATTCCGTTTGGGCTGTTTTGTGAGAATCCCTTTTCCATATCAACCAAAGTGGAATTATATTTATCTGCTGACTCTGTTATTATTTTATTAAAAATTTCCGGTGCTCTAAATCGTAAACCGTCAAGATCTTTTGCCAATTTAAATAATGAATCGGCTTTAATAAAATTTCTATTCTCATATTCCTTTTCGGCTTGTTTATAAACTATTTCTGCATTTTCTTTCGGGTTTTCATCAAATGAAATAAAAGGTTTTTGATCTTTAAGGTTGCTAACCAATGTTCCGATTAAAACCGGGACTTTTCTTTTAGAAATTTCATTTAATATTTCATCCAGATTATTTTTAAACTGCTCTACGCCTTTGTTAAATATATCGGATTTAATTTTAATAGCTTTGTCTCTTGCCATTCGTGCCATTAAAGTAGTTCCCTTTGAACCGCTATTATTTGTATGCAAAAAGGTCGAAGTCGTTTTTAAGCCATCTTTAACTAATTGATAGATTTTTAGTCGATTTAGTGTGAGATTCAACTTTATAAAAAATCGGGAATTTCCTATAGATTCTGTTGAACCAACCCCAAGTGCACCGTAATATTCATTATGTCCTGCATAAATAATAATTAGATCAGGTTGCTGATTAAGTACATCCGGTATTAAATCTAAAATTGTATAAGTGTTTACAGCAGTTATTCCAAGGTTTACAACTTCAATATTTTTATTAGGTAAATCGAGTTTTAGTCTGTCTCTTATGTATCTTGAAAAAGTACCGTTTGGTGAGAAAGGAAATCCGGCGGTTGTGCTTCCTCCTAAAACAAAAACTCTAAATGAATCTTTCTTTTTTATTTTATCAAAAGCATCGTGATTAGAATGCGGATAATTTTTTGTATTCGAAAAATATCTCGCACCAATATCCGGGTTTAGAATTA
>JAJRZB010000082.1 GCA_024275455.1 Bacteroidota bacterium
AAAGATGTGTTTGTTACCCATGATGAAGATTTTTTATACGTACGATTAGATATTAATGAAAACGGTACTTTTAGTGATTTAGAATCACTAACAGATGCAGGATTTCAAGCAGCTATTGAATTGTTTATAGATACAGATGTAGATACCTCAACAGGTTTAACTTGGGGTTGGTGGTTAACATCTGGAGACTATTGGATAAATCTTTCAGTTAAAAAAGGATGGCTAGGGTTTGAAACTACCTTGGATTACGGAATAAATAAATTTACCGGACAAACTGGTACAGATAGTCAATGGGAAGAAGTAGCCGGAGCAAGCTGGCAAGTAGCAGTTAACTTGGATGACAACAAGATGGAAGTAGCAATTCCAAGAGCTGCGTTGGGAGAAACTAATGGTGATTTCGAATCAACCGGAATTATGGTTTTAGCGGAGGATCCTACGGCAGGTTGGAATGCAGATGCTGTTCCTGATGATTTAGGTGCTTTTCGTAATGTTTATAGATATGGTAGAACACAAATTGAAATAGATGGAGATATGTCAGATTGGGGAGGAGCTACAAAATTTGATGTTGCACCTAACATGGAAGAGGGTATTCTTGATAGCGTTGATTCTGATTGGGATGGAGTTATGGATGGTATTATTAATCCTGCATTAGATATTAAAGATGTGTACGTCTCACATAATGATACTTATCTATTTGTAAGAGTTGATATTAACGAAGATGGAACATTTTCGGATCTCGATGCATTAACAGATGCAGAGGGTTACAGGGCTCCAATTCAATTATACTTTGATACTGATTTGGATAGTGCTACAGGTCTAACTTGGGGTTACTGGATGAACGGAGGAGATTATTATGTAAATATAACAGACCCAGATGGAAATCCAGGTCTAGAAACAACTCAGAATTATGGAATACTAAAGTTTACCGGACTTAATGGAAACGATGAAGCTTTTGAAGAAGTTATGGGTGGAGCGTGCCAAGTTGCTATCAATGCAGATGACAATAAGATTGAAGTAGCTATACCGAGAGCATTAATAGGTGAAACTAATGGTGAAAACGAATCGACGGGTATATTGGTTTTTGCAGAAGATCCTACAGTAGAATGGGTAAATGATGCTGCTCCTAATGATGATGGTTCTTTTAGAAATGTATACAATTACGGTAATCCTATTGGACCGATTACAGGAGTAGAAAGAATAAATGATTTAACACCACAAACATTTACCCTAGAGCAAAATTATCCAAATCCGTTTAATCCAAGTACTACTATTAGTTACTCTATTGGTAAAACACAAAAAATTAATTTATCGATATTTAATATTCTTGGACAGAAAATAGCAACACTGTTTAACGGAACTCAAACTCCGGGACATCACCAAGTACTATGGAATGGTCAAAAATCCAATGGTGTAAGTGTTCCATCAGGAATTTATTTCTATAATATTCATAGTAGTGAAGGAAATATTACAAAGAAAATGATACTAATGAAATAAATGATATTCTTTGTTATACAAATAGTTGTGGAAGGATTAGCTGGTGTTCTGATTTACGAATGCCAGCTAAATTATAAAGAAAAGCATCTTTGTTATTTATAGTTTGGTGTTATGTTCTTAAGACAAAATAGTTTTTAGAAGTTTTAAATAGTTATAACTCTTAATAAAGGGTTTTGAGGATTAAGATGAAGAAATTATCAATAGTATTCTTTTTACTGGGTTTAATAACTTACTCTTATGCAGGCACAACCGGAAAGCTTGCAGGATTTATTAAAGATAAAAATTCCGGTGAACCTTTACCCGGTGTTAATATAATTATACAAGGTACCACAATGGGAGCCGCTACTGATGCTGATGGTCAGTACTATATTGTAAATATACCAGTTGGGAAATATACAGTAGAAGTTTCAATGATTGGATATCAAAAACTTATAATAAAAAATGTTTCCATATCTGCAGACATTACAACAAAATTAGATCTCAAACTTACTGAAGCATCTCTTGAATTGGAGAATATTGAAATTACAGCCGAAGCTCCACCTGTTCAAAAAGACCTTACTGCTACTACTAATATTATTACATCGCAACAGGTACAAACTATGCCGGTAACAGATTTAAGGCAAGTAGTTGGTTTACAAACAGGAATTGTAATTATTCCTATTAGACTTGAACAAGCAGGACAGTTTGGTAATTATAATACTACACCGGATGACGGTTTACACTTCAGAGGTGGTCGCTCAAATGAAACCTCTTATTTATTAAATGGTATTTCGTTAAAAGATCCGGTTTGGGGAGGTTTTAATATTGAAGACTTACCATTGAGCGGTTTGAATCAGTTAGTAACATATACAGGAACTTATTTAGCTGAATTTGGTGAGGGAATGTCTGCTGTTATGAATATGGTCAGTGAACCAATTCATCAAAAAACAAAAGTTGCGTATACTACATATACCGATAACTTAGGTTCATTAAATATAGAAAATCTTTCGACTTATAATCATGAACTTGTGGTAAAGGGAGCTGTTCCTGGTTCTAATAATAAAGTCAATTTGAATTTGGCTGGCCGTTATTTAACTACGAATGGAAGATTTAATGGTTATATTTATCCTAACTATAGAGATACAGAGGGACGTGATAAAACCGGAGATCCCAAAATTGTTCCAATGAATTATAACGATTTAATCAGTGTATTGGGTTCAATGGATTATAACTTAACAGATAATATCAGACTTATAGTAGGCGGTTTATTTGTTGATCAAAAAACTAGTATTTATAATCATTTCTTTAAATATAACCCGTATAATGCCCCAAGAATAAAAAAGAATTATTGGTTAGGTTATGCTCAAGTTAAACATGTTTTGTCAAACAATTATTTTTATGATATTTCTGCAAGTAGATATGTGAAAAATTTCAAATCCAGCGTCTTTGATGATTTGGAATCGGGGTTAATAGAAGAGCATCTATTATCACCAGATCTTTTTAGTGTCTCAGGAGTAGACTATGTTTGGTTTAATAGTGGTTCTACCAGCGATCAATTTACCTTTAATTTTTTAGGACAAGTTACACCTATTCATCAATTAAAGACTGGTGTTAGTTTTACTCAGCATGAAATGAGTTATGAGTTTAGAAATCCTACAGCACCTGATGCTGATACAACAAAAAAACGAATGAAAGCATGGGAATCATATAATAGAAAGCCATTTGCATTAAATGCTTATATACAAGACAAAATGGAATTTAACAAAATTGGAATGATTTTGAATATTGGTTTACGTTATGACCTAGTAAACCCTAAAACATTCATGATGAAAGATATGTTGAGACCAACGACTTCTGAAATGATTATGACTAAAGCTAAACAATATTTTAGTCCAAGGTTGGGTGTTTCTTTTACAATAGCTGACAAAATGGCTGTAAGGTTTGCATATGGTATTTACTATCAATTCCCTCATTTCTTTTTAACTTATCAAGGAACTAATGAAGAAGAGCCAATTTATCCTCACTACGGTTTGAATGAAGTAACTACAATTGGAGATGGAAATATCGGTCCGGAAAGAACAACTTCTTATGAAGTAGGTTTACAAGTGGGAATAAATCCACAAACATCTTTAAATATTACAACATTTTATAGAGATATTTCAGATTTAGTAGGATTACAAACAATACGGGGTCCGCGTACATATCAATTGTTCACAAATGATGCTTATGCAGTTTCCAAAGGTGTTGAGATAGCATTCCAATCTAAAGTATCCGATAATTTAAGTATGTTTATAAATTATACATTTTCGGAAGTAAGTGCTAGCAAACAAAGTACTTGGTATGTGCCTCTCTTTCCGCGAAATAGAACCTTTGTTGCAGATTGGGATATTCCCCATAAACTATCTTTCAATATTGAATATTTACATCCTTCTGATTTTGGAGTATCAATAATAGGCAACTTAAATTCAGGTTTCCCTTATTCTCCTAATTCTTTAAATCCAAATTCAGAAAGAGGGCCTGCACAAAATAATGTTGATGTTAATCTTTATAAAAAGTTTAAGTGGTTTGGATTATCTGAAACGTTCTTTATTCATATAACAAATATTTTTAACAAACAAAATGTTTGGTGGGTTTACCCGGATACCGGACAACCGGGTATTGATGCAAATGAAGCAACTTCAGATGATTATACAAAAGACCCTACTGCTTGGGGACCACCACGTCATATCAGAATTGGTCTGAAAATAAATTACTAGTGCTCATGAGGTATCAATTGAAGAATAAAATATATCTTTTAATATTTTTTTTAATTCTATCCAATGGTTTAATCTTTACTCAAAGTAAAGACCCCAACAATTTGATGCGATGGAATGTATTTGATATTAATAAACTTTCAACAAAATTTTCTAATACAAATGTGTTAGCAAATGGAACCAATCAACCAAATGTTTTTCCTGCCTATCCACCTTCAATGGAATATCCAAGTGGAAGTGATATTAACTATGGGGGGAGCGTTACCCTTGTGATTGGAGGCAGAAGACAAGCGGATGCCGGTGGTAAAAATCCAAATAATTGGCCTTATTTTGATTCAGGTATGGAAGAAGGACCGGCTTGGACGTGGGACCCGCATCATTTTCAATCATATTCAAATATGGTTAACGGAGATAGAACGCCAATGAGTGATGACCCTGAAAGTTGGCCTGTAAATGGCAGCAATAAAGGGTGGCCAGAATATCTCCCTAATTACACTTACTTAACAATGGAAAACCTAATTGGATTGGTTCCAACGGAGAATGTATCCCTTCCACAAATTCCTATTCTGCTTGATAGCACCAATGGCTGGCCTGGTGCAGGACCTAATGGTGAACAAATTGCTGATCAAGAAAGTTTTTCGATAACTCATAATGTTAATTACGTTGCTGAGAAAGAACCTGGTGCAACTGAAAGATGGCTGAATGTGCAAACAATTACAAGAGGTCTTGCATGGAAAACTCCCAAATATGAGGATATGATTTTTTGGATTTTTGTTATAAGAAATATGGGAAAACAAATTGATTCGTGCTTAATTGGGATTTTTAATAACTACCAGTTTGTTGCAGATTTTCAACCTTTTGGCGGAGCCGGAACCGGAGGAGAAGGCGGAGAGGATATTTTATTTTGGGATAAATCGAGACAACTAGCCTATGGAACGGATTTCAACGGACAAGAACTAGATACAAGGGGGAATGTTATTCCTTCTTTCAAAATTGCTTGGGGAGGTACTGTTGTACTCAAAACTCCGAGGAATATGGGGGTTACAAGGTTTGATGCATATGATGGATTAAAATTATTTTCAACAAAAGAAGAGAATGGAATTTTTAATAGACAATTGTATTGGTATAACTTGATCAATATTGATGATCCGGACGATCATGACGGAGATGGTATAGATGAAGGTCCATACCATGATGCTTGGAACGATGAATGGAATAATTATAAATTTGGTTACCCTTATAACATAATGGCAACTGGTCCATTTGATATGCAGCCTGGAGAAATTGATACATTAATAGTTGCTACTGTTTTGGTCAAAGCAAAGAGGATTTGATTACTAATGTGGATAATGCAATAGCACTTTATAAGTTAAATTTCAAAGTTCCTAAACCTCCGGCTGAACCGATAGTTTCTGCTGAATCGGGCGATGGAAAAATAATTTTACGATGGGGAAGAGAAAGTGAAAAACATCCGTTGTTTGAAGGGTATAGAATTTATCGCTCCGAAGATAATGGTTCAACATGGAGTACTAATTATGCCACCGATGAAAATGGAACACCAATTGCGCCAATTCCTTATGCTCAATTTGACCTGGATAATGCATACTCCGGAGTGGCTTTGGATAATGCTTTATTCTTTTTAGGAAATAATACTGGTCTTGAGCCTATTATGAACATTAGTGCTTCAAATGATACGACTTATGAATGGATTGATAATAAAGTGAAGAATAATTATACCTATAGATATTGGGTTTCAGCATATACTCACGGAGATTCCTTAGAAGAACCATTAGAAACTCCACCGGCAAATGATCCATATCTGGAAAACGATAATACAGTAGAAGTAATTCCTGCAGCAGAACTTGCCACAAAAACGCTGGATAATATAAAAGTTGTACCTAACCCTTATAAAGCTGCAGCTGAGTGGGAAGCTAGTGTTGGCGAAAGAAAGATAGCTTTTACAAGTCTTCCGGCTTCATGTACATTGCGAGTTTATAACACAGCCGGAGAGTTAGTAATTACTCTTAATAACAATAATAATACTAGTTACATTTATTGGAATTTACGAAATAAAAATGATCAGGAAGTAGCACCTGGCTTGTATTTCTACCATGTTGATGCAGGACAATTAGGAACAAAAATTGGAAAATTTGTAATTATACTTTAATGTGCTGCCAAATGGCAAATTGGAGGTTAAAACTGATGAAATATTCAAAAATACTTTTTTTACTCTATTTTTTATTTTATATACTCTAAGTTTCGGGCAAAAAGATCATGTCGGAACTTCAGTAGCAAACTTTTTAAAAATTGGTATTGGCGGAAAAGCTGTTTCTATGGGCGATGCATTTACTGCAATATCCGATGATCCTACTGCCTTATTTTGGAACCCGGGCGGAATAGGTTTCCAAAATAAATTTGCATTAAATTTCTCGTATACTCAATGGATATTTGAAACTAACTCAAGTTTTTTTGGTGCAGTTATTCCCATGGGTGAGTTTGGAACTTTTGGAGCAAGTGTTAATTCTTTCTCTTCCGGTGATATTGAAGAAACAACTATAACTAAACCACACGGAACAGGCAGAGTATTTGATGCTTCCGATATTTCAATTGGGCTTAGTTATGCAAGAATGTTAACGGATAGATTTTCTGCAGGTATAACACTAAAATTTATTGAGGAAAATTTATCACTTGAATCGGCAACAGCGTTTGCTGTAGATGTTGGGTCAATATTTATTCTAGATTTTGATTACAATTTCCGCTTAGGATTAGTTATTTCTAATTTAGGTTCTAACATGAAGCTATCCGGTTTGGACTTGGATAGAAATATTACTACAGAGAACTCAAAACTTGTAGAGGCACAATTAAAAACTTTTAGTTGGGCTTTACCATTAACTTTTCGCGTTGGTCTAGCTGCCGATATCCTTTCCACTGAGAATCATAAAGTTACTGTGGCTCTTGAAGTTAATGATGCTAGGGATTTTAAAGCCCGTGAGAATGTGGGATTAGAATACTCGTTTAATTCTATGTTCTTTTTACGAGGAGGCTACAAATTTAATTATAGTGAAGAAAGCTACTCAGCAGGTTTAGGCTTAAAATATTTTGTAGAAGGCATTGGCGGAATTGTAGTTGATTATGCTTTTGCAGAAATGTCTAGACTTGGTCAAATAAATCGTTTATCTATTGGTTTATCATTTTAATGATGGAGATTATAAATGAAACGCAAAATTAATTTTTTAACTATTCTTAATTTATTTATTATTTTCTTTGGATGTAACGAGAGCCGTTTAATTGAACCTCCATTAGAACAAGAGAGACCGCAGTTTGATAATCTTGTTCAGCCAAAAGATAGTGCTTTTGCATATGATATAAATGGTACTGTTATAATGAAATTTAGCGAACCTATGGATATCTCAACTTTCCCGGATAATTTTATTCTGTGGGAAGACCAAAATAAAACTACCCAGGTTCAAGGAACATTTACCAGTAACGCCAATGAAGTTATCTTTACTCCGGATAAAAGTTTAAAAGAAGCCCATCTATACTTTACTGAATTACGTTCCCGTGTGAAAGACATTCATGGTAACGGAATCGATAAAGATACGATGTCCATTAACGAAACTGAATTTTTTACATCCGGAAAATATTCTGAACATTTGCAACCTGAATTTTTTATTTGTAGTGGGTCGGAAGATTTAATGATAAAAACATATATAAACAAACAACTGTTGGATGCTGATACTGTTTTAAATTTGGAAAATTTTGGAAGACAACTTGAAATGGTTTTTACCCGTGATGGTTCCAAAATTATTATGTCAGACTATAATTCAGCAAATAGTGGTATTTATTTCATTAACCCCGATACTTATCAAATAACAAAAAAAATAACTACAAATAATAACAGTACCCAAATTAAAAAAACTGCAGAAATTGTTGTTGGAAATGAATTCGCTTATGTAGTTAACCAAACATCAAAACTAATATCAAAAGTTGATTTAAATTCAGAAGAAGTAATAGCTACCATTACACTTCCAGGGACACCAAAGGGAATGGCAATTTCGAATGACTTTACAAAAATTTACGTTGGCAGTGGAACAGATAACCAAATTTGGATTGTTGATGTTACTAATAACGCTGTAGAAGATACTTTGATTATTGAAGGCCTTACAAAATCTGTTCGCCTTGCAGTTTCAAGTGATGACAATTACTTAATAATAAGAGAGTTTAGAGGGAACAATCTTATTTTTATTAACACAAAAACTGGCAATATTGCTAAAATACTAGATTTAGGTTATGAAGGTAAAAGTGGCAATAATAATGATTTAGCTGTAGCCGGCGATTTTGTGTATGTTAGCAGCAGCGAGGGTTATTTAACAAAAGTTAATACAAGTACACAAACCGTTGAAGCACAAATTGTATATTCAAATATTCAAGGAATTGATATTCATCCTGATTCTGAAATTCT
>JAJRZB010000539.1 GCA_024275455.1 Bacteroidota bacterium
GGATTTTTCGTAATAGTTGATGCTCCTACTAAAATATGTACGTTGTTAGTTTCGTATATGGGCTATGAATCAAAAGAAATTATTTACGACAATACTAAAGGAGGCAACAAAAAATTAGAAATTAAGTTAAAGTCAATTTCAATTGTTACTGATGATGTAATAGTAACTGCCGAAAAATATAAAATATGGAAAACTACTGACGGAGTTAGCCAGATTACACTTTCACCAAAGCAACTTATTATTCTTCCAAAATTAGGTGAGGTTGATATTTTCCGTTCATTACAATTATTGCCGGGAGTAAGTGGAATAAGTGATGGTTCATCCGGATTATATGTACGTGGGGGAACGCCTGACCAGAACTTAATATTACTTGACGGAATGACTGTCTATCACGTTGATCATTTCTTTGGTTTTTTCAGTGCATTTAACGCAGATGCCATAAAAGACGTTCAATTTTATAAAGGAGGATTTTCGGCAAAGTATGGTGGTAGAATTTCAAGTGTTGCTGATTTAACCGGCAAAACAGGAAGCGTAAATAAATTTAAACTCGATATTGGGTTAAGTTCATTAAGTGCTAATGCAGTAGCAGAAATTCCGGTATTTGAAAAAGGAAGTATTCTTATTTCTGCACGCCGTTCTTATTCAGATATTATAGAAACGGATTTCTATCAATCAATTTATGGCTTCCTTTCCGGTGGAGATTCACAAACAGAACCACAGATTGGAGCAAGAGGAAATCAAATGACTCAAAGTACAATTCCGGCATTCTATTTTTATGATTTGAATGCTAAATTTTCTTATCAACTTTCTAATAAAGATTTTCTCTCCTTTAGTTTCTATAATGGTGAAGATAATTTGGATAAGTCTCAAGAACCAACTTTGCGAGGTGGCTTAACCGGTACAAGTACAACTCAACGTTTTTCTAATGATTTTACAAATTGGGGCAACCTTGGAGGAAGTGCAAAATGGTCTAGACAATGGAATAACAGATTTTATTCAAATTTTTTAATTTCTTCAACAGATTATTTTAATACTCGTAATACGGAAAGTGGATTTACAAATTCAAGTGATGATAATTCATCAGGATTTTTAGGAACATCAATAAAATCTTTAGAAGATAACAATGTAAAAGATTTTACCATTAAGCTGGATAATGAATGGAAGTTAAGCAACCTTCACAAACTTAATTTCGGATTGCAATATTCAGATATTACAACAGATTTTTTAATGACAAGAAATGATACAACTACAATTCTTAACAGAAACTCTTCTTCATACCAATTTGCTCTTTATGCTTCAGATAAAATAAACATTTTTTCTCCACTTACTCTGGATATTGGAGGAAGACTAACAAGATTTGAAGAAACAAAATCATTTTATATTGAACCGAGATTATCGGCAATTTATTCTTTAACAGATAAGTTAAAACTAAAAGGTTCTTGGGGAAATTTTTATCAGTTTATAAATCATATTGTTAATGAAGATGTTTTGGAAGGAACACGTGATTTTTGGATGGGTGCTGATAGTGTTCTTCAACCGGCTTTTGCCACTCATTATATCTTAGGTGTAGAATACCAAACTTCAGATTATCTGTTTTCTATAGAAGGATATTATAAAGATATGGAAAACTTAGTTGAGTTTAATCAAAGAATCGAAAATTTAAGAGGAAGAAGAAGTTTATCAAATGCTGCCCCGACAGTTGTAGAAAATTTCTTTGTAGGTGATGGATACTCAGAAGGAGTTGAATTTTTAATTCAAAAGAAATCCGGAAATTTTAACGGGTGGTTAAGTTATACATTAGGAAAAGTTGAATATACATTCCCGGATTTTAATGACGGCATGGCTTTTCCCGCAAATCACGATAGACGACACGAAGTTAATTTGGTAGCTTCATATAAAATTGGGAATTGGAATTTATCAGCATCATGGGTTTTTGCAAGCGGTAAAGCTTATACTGCACCGGAAAGTCAATATTTTTTAACTTTGCTAAATGGTGAATCTTATAGCTATACTCATGTTAGTGATAAAAATACTAACAGACTGCCTGACTATCACAGACTTGATATAAGTGGTACTTATTCTTTTAAATCAAAGTCATACACAGGTGATGTCGGCTTATCAATATATAATTTATATAATCATGAAAACATTTGGTATAAAGAATATGATCTAGAATCAACTCCAATAACCATAACAAACGTTACAATGCTCGGTATAACCCCAACCATTTTTATAAAACTATATTTTTAAGGAACTATGCAATGACCAAAAGTAAAATTATATTATTTCTAATAATTATTTATATTACTGCAGGATGTGATGAAAGTATTTCAACACAAATTGATAAAGATTTAGTTGTTGTAGAAGGATTTCTTTATGCAAATCAGCCGGTTAAAGATATTTCACTAACTGAAGTTCTTCCATTGGGTTGTGAAGATTCTCTGGCCCCTCCAATTACAAACGCAACTGTAATAATAAAAAAACAGGAAACAGAATTTATGTTAATTCCTGATAATACTAAAGCTGGTTTCTATTATTATCCTGATAATGATTTAGTAATTAATTACAAGGATGAATTATTTTTAGAAGTGAATGTTAATAACAAAATAATTACAGCAAAAACTTCTGTTCCATTAAAACCAACTAATCTTCAACTAAATTCTGATATACTTATAATACCTGAATTTACACCGGGTGCAGGAAGAAGGCCTCCGGATTTAGAATCTTACAGTATTAAATTAACCTGGGATAATTTTGATAATAGTTACTATTATGTTACCATTGAAAATATTGAACAAGATCCAATTCCTATTGATTTGAATACAGGGAAATTTGCTTCACGTTTTGTTTCTGAGCCATCTATTTCCAGTGAGTATAGAATTTCATTTGGATTGATAACGCATTTGGGAAAACATCGACTTGTTCTTTATACTGTTAATCAAGAATATGTTGATTTATATGAATCACGAGATCAGGATTCACGCAACTTAAATGAACCCTTAACAAATATTGAAAACGGTTTGGGAATTTTTAGTGCTTTTGCTAGTGATACTGTTTATTTTAGTACAGTAAAAGAATAAATTTAATAGAAAAATTAAAGGTAAATAATTGAAAACTAAAACCTACTTGTACTTTGTAATTACCGTAACTCTCTTAATTTTATTTAA
>JAJRZB010000083.1 GCA_024275455.1 Bacteroidota bacterium
CTTACCGATAATAAAGAAGCTATTCCTTTCGATTTTAGACTTCCTAACAGAATTTCTAAAAATCAATTAAGAACTATACATAACATAAACGAAAACTTTGCAGAAATGTTTGGCTCTTACCTGATGGCTAAATTACAGACAATTGTTACATGTAATGTTACAACTGTAGATCAAATATATTATTCGGAATACGTTCTTTCCGTTTCAAATCCGGCATGTCTATATACCTTTGATATTAACCAAACAGATATTAAAGGTATTTTAGAATTTAGTCCCGAATTTGCTCTTACCTTAGTTGATAGACTTTTAGGCGGTAACGTAAAGGGTTCGAAAAATTCTGAAGTTATTACACCAATTGAACAAAAAGTTTTAGAAGTTGTTATTCTCAAAATTTTGCAAGACCTTGGTAAAGCTTGGCAAATTATTGGAGATTATGAATTTAAGATTGATAAATTTGAACCGGATATAGATTTTGTACAAATTACATCTCAAAGTGGAAGTGTATTATTAATAACATTTGAAGTACATATAGGTGAAGATACATTTATGATGAATCTTTGCTTTGCTACTTACGCTTTTGATACAATTTTATCAAAACTTACTAATCAAAATTTATCTTCAATACGTCCGGTTAAATATCAGGGCACAACAGCACATAACATACTTACAGACCACCTTAAAAAAACTTTACTCAGTGTAGAAGTGGAATTTGGACAATCTACAATATCCTTAGATCAGCTGATGAACTTAAAGGTTGGTGATGTAATTTCGTTGAACACTCAAATTGGTGAAGAAACAAAAGTTAGTGTTGAAAAAAAACATATGTTTAATGCAATTTCCGGTGTTGTAAATAATCATAAAGCGGTAAAGATTACAAAAAGAGTAGATAAAAGGAAAAGTTAAAATGGCAGAAAACGAAGAAAAAAATATTGAAGAAGTTCCTAAAACTTCCGAAGAAAAAGAACATGTAGATATCAGTGAGGAAGAAGCTGAAGCACAAATGCTGGCTGCTTTAGAAGCCGAACAGCAAAAAGACAGTGTTAATGCAAGTATTGCAGATTTTCCAAAATTTGATGAATCAAAAAAGAAAGGGTTCTTTGAAGATGATAAATTGGAATTCTTAAAAGATCTTCAGCTTAATGTTTACATAGAACTTGGCAGAACCAAAATGCAGATTAAAGATATTCTTGAATTAGAAAGAGGATATGTAATTGAGTTGGAAAAATTAGCCAGTGAACCGGTTGATGTTTTTGTGAATAATAAAAAAATTGCCGAGGGTGAAGTGGTTGTTATAGACAAACACTTTGGAATAAGAATTACTAATTTGCTTGATACCAACGAAAGACTTTCCGGGTTAAAATAATGAATACATGGGATATAGTTCAAATATTTTTAATACTTGCAATTATGACGGGTGCTATGTATGCCCTTCTTTTTTTAGTAAAGAAGTATTTATATTCTTTTGAAAAAAAGGGTACTTCAGAAACACAGATTAATGTTATTTCCACTCAAACTATTCTACCTAAAAGATTTGTATCTGTAATAGAATTTAACAACTCAGTTTACTTACTCGGTGTTTCGGATCAATCAGTAAATTTAATTGATAAATATGAAGCTGATTCATTGAAGAATAATATTGACGAAGAAAAAGAATCTGACGAAAAACCAAATTTTTTAAAAATGCTTAAAAATAATATGGGGATTAAATGAAACGTTTCTTCCCTATAATTATTATTGGACTACTTATTTTGCTGAGCACAAATACATTTGCTCAACAAACACAGACTGTTCCTTTGCCAAATATTGGAATTAATGTCGGCACATCAGATAATCCTGATGATCTTGCTGTTACCTTACAACTTTTACTTTTACTTACGATTTTATCGTTAGCCCCATCTATCTTAATAATGACTACGTCATATTTGAGAATAATAATTGTGTTCCATTTTTTGAAAAGTGCTTTGGGAACTCAACAAATGCCGCCAAATCAATTGTTAGCCGGTATTGCTTTGTTTATTACTTTTTTTGTGATGACTCCTACATGGAATGAATTTAATGAGAATGCTTTAACTCCTTATCTGGATAAAAAAATTAGTGTCGATGAAGCTTATGAAAAAGGTATTGAACCAATTAGAACTTTTATGCTTAAGAACACAAGACCTGAAGAATTAAAGTTTTTTTTAGAATTAGCAAATATGCCAAGACCTAATACTCAAGCTGATTTACCTATTCATGTTCTTATACCTTCGTTTGTGTTAAGTGAACTTAGAGCAGGATTTATTATAGGGTTTTTCTTATTTATACCTTTTGTAATGGTGGATATGATTGTTGCAAGTATTTTGATGTCAATGGGTATGATGATGTTGCCTCCAATGATGATTTCCATGCCATTTAAAATTTTACTTTTTGTTTTGGTAGATGGTTGGGGATTGGTAATTGGCTCTGTAGTAAGGAGTATATCTTAAATGACAATTGATTTAGTTATAGAAATATTAAGCGAGTCTTTCTTTTTAGTTTTATTAATTCTTATGCCTATTCTTGGTGCCGGATTAGTTGTGGGTGTAGTAATATCAATATTTCAGGCAGCAACTTCAATACAAGAAACAACCTTAACTTTTGTTCCGAAAATAATTATTACTGCCGTTGCAATTATTGTAGCGTTACCGTTTATAACAGATAAAATGATTGCATTTACTCACAAAATATTCAATCTAATAGCAACGGTTGTAAAATGACTGATTTATTAATATCTGATTTTTTAACCGGAATTATGATATTCATAAGAATTGGAGCTATGTTCTTTTTTGCACCGTTATATAATAGTAATTCACTGCCCACACTTGTAAAATTAGCTTTGGCTGTAATTATTACTTACATACTCTTTTTTAATGTTGAACCATATCCTTTTAAAGAAGATGACAGTGTTGTTTATCTCTTCATTTTTGGTATGAAGGAAGTTTTAGTTGGAATTACTATGGGTTTTACATTAAATGTTGTTTTTCAAGCAATATCATTTGCTGGTTTACTTGTTGGCAGAGATATGGGTTTGGCTATGTCTTCAATGTTCGATCCGATTTCAGGGGATGACGGAAATGTTATAGCAACATTACTCTGAATGGCTGCTGTTATTGTTTTTGTTCTAATAAATGGCCATCATTTTGTTGTTGAATCTTTATCCTATTCATTTAAGGTAATACCTTTAGGTAGTTTTGCAATTACAGAAAGTGCTTATAATTTATTAATTAAAATTTCTGGTAGCATATTTATTCTTGCAGTAAAAATTGCATCGCCAATTATTGTTGCATTCTTTCTGGTTCATATAGCAAGTGTAATTATTTCAAGAGTCAGTCCTTCGTTTCAAGTATTTTTTGTTTTGCTCCCGTTAAAAATTGGATTAGGATTGTTTTTGCTTGTACTGGTTATGCCTTTGTATATATACCTATTTAGAAGTCTGATTTATCAGTACGAAAATAAACTATTAGAAATTATAAAAGTGATAACAAACTAAAATGGCAGAACAAAACGGACAAGAAAAAACCGAACAACCGACTAGTAAGAAATTAACTGATACTAGGGAAAAAGGACAGGTAGCCAGAAGTCAGGAATTAAATTCCCTAGCTGTTTTTACAACCGGTTTATTAGTTCTATACTTCACAAAGGATTATTTAGGCGATAAACTTTGGAGTATGTCAACTTATATATTCTCTTCTTTAGATACACTGGAAATAAGTATAAATATTCTTAGTATGTATGCTCTTAAAGCCGCGTTGTTTTTTCTTTCAACAGTTTTTCCAATATTATTAGGGATTGTTGTTATTTCACTTTTAGTTGGTTATGGTCAGGTTGGATTTAAAATATCTCCAAAAGCATTAATGCCAAAAGCGAATAAATTAAATCCTATAACCGGGTTTAAGAATTCTTTTCTTTCGTCACGTCCGCTATTTGAGTTATTAAAATCAACTGTAAAACTAGGTGCTATTGGTTTATTTTCATATTTCATTTTAGAAGACATGGTTCTAAATTCTATTGGGTTAGTAAATTTTACAATTATTGAAATTGTTGAATACATGATGGATAATTCAGTAGAATTTTTATGGAGAGTTTCATTAGTATATGCAGTTATTGCGTTTGTTGATTTTGCATATCAGAGGAAAAAATTTCTAAAAGATTTAAAAATGACTAAACAAGAAGTTAAGGAAGAGAATAAACAATTAGAAGGTGATCCACAAATTAAATCTCAAATACGTGGTAAGCAAATGGAAATGGCAAAAAAAAGAATGCTGCAGGATATTCCAACTGCTGATGTGGTTATAACAAACCCAACCCACTTTGCTGTTGCACTAAAATACGAAGTTGGAACAACTGCTGCTCCGAAAGTGGTAGCAAAAGGTAAAGATTTGCTAGCTCAAAAGATTAAAAAAATTGCCAAAGAAAATAACGTTCCTATGCACGAAGATGTTCAACTTGCCAGAGCTTTATATAAGGCTTGCGATGTGGGACAAGAAATACCGGACAATTTGTTTAAAGCAGTTGCACAAATACTTGCTTACATTTTCAAACTAAAGGAAGAAAAGAAAAGGAATAGCATAATATAATGATGGAAAGATTCTTAAAAAATACCGATATACTTTTTGCATTCGGAATAATATTTATTCTCGGTTTAATGATTATTCCGTTGCCCCCCTATTTATTGGATTTTTTCTTAGCTATAAATATTTCTTTGGCAATCTTAATTTTGATTGCATCCCTTTACATAAGCTCGCCGCTTGAAATTTCGGCATTCCCTGGTTTACTTTTAGTATTAACAATTTTTAGGTTATCATTAAATATAAGTTCAACCCGTCTTATACTTATTGAAGGTTATGCTGGTCAGGTAATTGAAACATTTGGTAATTTTGTTGTCGGTGGTAGTTATGTGGTAGGATTTATAGTATTCTTAATTTTGGTTATCATTCAGTTTATGGTAATTGTAAAGGGGTCAGGAAGAATTTCTGAAGTAGCTGCCAGGTTTACTTTAGATGCAATGCCAGGTAAACAAATGGCTATTGATGCTGATTTAAATAGTGGTATTATTACCGAATCTGAGGCTAGAACAAGAAGGGATGATATTTCAAGAGAAGCCGAATTCTATGGCTCTATGGATGGTGCATCAAAATTTGTGAAAGGAGATGCAATTGCCGGACTTATTATTAATGCAATTAATATTGTTGGTGGTATAATTATTGGCGTTGTTCAAAGAGGAATATCAATAACAGATGCTTTACAGAGTTATACAATATTAACAATAGGTGATGGCCTGGTTTCTCAGGTTCCTGCTTTACTAATTGCAACGGCTGCAGGCATGGTAGTTACAAAAAATGCCGGAGGTAAATCTTTAGACAGTCAAATGAAAAGTCAGTTATTTTCAAACCCAAGAGTTTTAGGAACTGTTGCTGCAACAATCCTTTTATTTTCAATTGTTCCCGGAATGCCTACATTCCCGTTTCTTTTATTGGGTGGAGGACTTACAGCAACAACATTTTTGGTAAATAAAAGTAAAAAGGAAGAGCTTTTATTAGAAGGCAGTGAAGAAGTAACTGAAACAGAAGAAAAGGAAGAGAAGGTTGAAGGTTATTTACAAGTTGATACTGTTGAAGTGGAAATTGGTTACGGATTAATATCGCTGGTGGATGACAGTCAAGGAGGAAATTTATTTCAAAAAATATCATCTACAAGAAAATTTGTGGCCCTTGAATATGGAGTTTTGGTTCCTGCTGTTAGAGTTAGGGATAATTTACAACTTAGACCAAATGAGTATATAATAAAGATTAAAGGTAATATTGTTGCCCAGTATGAAATTTATACAGACAGATTTATTGCAATGAACTCCGGTAATATTACTGAAAAATTAAGTGGTATTCCTACTAAAGATCCTGCATTTGGTTTAGAAGGTTATTGGATAGTTGATCAGGAAAAGGATAAGGCAGAATTACTTGGTTACACTGTGGTTGATGCAGTCTCAGTACTATCAACGCATTTACAGGAAACAATTAAAAAGAATTTTGATAAAATTCTAACAAGACAATCTGTAAAACAACTGTTAGAAAACTTGAAAGAAGAATATCCTGCTGTAATAGATGATATTAGTCCGGAAACATTACCGTTAGGAACAATTCAAAAAGTACTTCAGAATTTATTGCGAGAATTTATCCCGATTAAAGATTTAGTTCAAATATTAGAATCCTTAATAGACTATTCTAAGGTTACAAAAAATATTGATGTTTTAACCGAGTATGTAAGACACTCGTTAAGTGATACAATTTCAAGTTTGTATAAAGATTCTAACAATGTAATACATGCAGTGGCGGTAGGTGAAAATTTAGAAGAGTATATCTCAAATTCTTTAGCTCAGCAAGGGGATGCCACTCAAACTTTAGGATTAACTCCAGAAATGTTATCAAACTTAAATGAAGCAATTAACAAAGAACTTGAGTCATTTAGGCAGTTAGGATATCAACCTATATTTATAACATCGGCAACAATAAGACCGTATTTATTTAAATTAATTCATTCAACATTCCCTGATGTTATAGTGCTTTCGTTTACAGAATTACCTGCAAATATAGAAATGGAATTTATAGGAAAACTTGAGGTTTAGAATGCAGATAAAAAAATTTACAGCTAAAACATTAAAAGAAGCAATTGCTGATATGAAGCAAGAATTTGGAGATGAAGCAATTGTTCTCGGAACCAAAATAATTGAGAACTATGCAAACGGAATAGAACAAAAATTGTTTGAAATAACTGCCAGTGTTGATGAAGAAGAATTGATCCCGGTTTCAAAACAACAAAGTAAAAATTCCTCGGTAAAAAGTTTTGAATCTGAAATGAAAAATTTAACTGAAAAAATTTATGGGGTTTCATCAGGTATTCAAAAAGTATCTAAAACAGTTTCAAGAGAAATTAAAAGTGGAAACATAAATGAAAATATTTTGAATGAAGTAAGAGAAATCTTGCTTGATAAAGATGTTAAAAATAAGAACCTTAATACAATTTTAACAAAATTAAGTCAATATGGACCATTAGTTAATCATTCGAATAAAGAAGAATATATTAGATCTATTATTAGTTCTATGATACCCACAAGTGATTTTGAACTAAATAATAATGGTAAACCGAAAGTAATTTCACTTGTTGGACCAACAGGTGTTGGCAAAACGACTTGTATTGCAAAGTTGGCTGTAATCTCAAAAATTCTACACAATCTTAATATTGGTTTAATTTCAATAGATACTTATCGTTTAGGTGCTTTAGATCAGTTAAAAATATTTTCTGAAATAAGTAACATAGATTTTTTAGTTGCCTATGAACCTAAAGATATTACAAAGTTTATGAGAAAATTTAAGGACAAAGATATTGTTTTTATAGATACGGTAGGTAGAAGTCAGAATAATACTAAACTTCTTAACTCGATAAATGATTTTCTTAAAATGACGAAAATTGATGAAACTTATCTTGTACTAAACAGCACAAGTGATTATAAAATATTATTGGATGTTGCAGAAAAATTCAAAAAATTAAATTATGATGGATTAGTATTCACAAAGTTAGATGAGGCAATATCGTTTGGAAATATTTTAAATCTTGTTACAGAAATAAAAACACCAATAAAATATTTGACCAACGGACAAGTTATACCTGATGATATTATAGCAGCGGATAGTGAATTTATAGCTAATATGATTTATAGCGGGAAAATAAATTAATGATTGGACAAGCAGAAAGATTGTATGAGCTAAATAGCCTGGTGAAAAAACAAAAACAGAGAAAAACAGAAAGTAAGGTAATTACTTTTACATCGGGCAAAGGAGGAACAGGCAAATCGTTTATTTCCGGTAATATTGCTTTTCAACTTTATAAAATGGGATTAAAAGTATTGCTAGTTGATTTGGACATTAACTTTTCAAATCTTAGCACAATGTTTAATGTAAAGGGGAAAAAAAATATTTATCAATATTTAGCTTATAATAGTTCCCTTGAGGATGTAGTTTTTAATTATTCGGATAATTTGGATATTGTTTTCGGAGAGTCGGGAAAAATTGATCATCCTGAATTTACGGAAGAAAAGGCTCGTAGATTTTTAACTGATCTAAATAAGATAGACAGTAATTATGAATATATAATTATTGATACATCTTCCGGTATTAATAAAGGCTCTATACAAATTCTTTTAGAATCAGATGAAATTATATTAGTAACTACTCCGGAACCAACATCTGTGATGGATGCATATGTGATTTTTAAGATGCTTAAAAATTTTGGCTCGGATAAAACAAGCAGTGTAATTGTTAATAAGACTTTTAATCAAAACGAAGGTCTTGAAACATTCCGTAATTTAGAAATGGCCACAAAACATTTCTTAAAAAGTAGCATAAACTATCTGGGAGAAATCTCTTTTTCTCAAGAAATAATAAAGTCAATTCAAAATCAAACACTATATCTCAAAATCGCAAAAAACTCAAAAGTAGCTTTTCAATTACAAAATTTCTGCGATAAGTTAAGAATACCTGCAATTGGTTAATAATAACCACCCTTTAGAACAGAAACCTTTGAAAATAGACTAAAAAGAAAGAATTAACCTCAAATAATGTTGGTATATTCTTTGAGTTTAATATGGGCAGGAGATTAATATGAATAAAATAATATTGAATATCGGATTACTACTTTTCTTTATTTCACTGATAATTTTTAGTCAGCAAGGAATGTTAGTTGAAGATATACTGCTGAGGTCGTTTATAATATTTTTTGTAGCAACCTTTATGCTAACAGTATTGGCACTATCATTTATTAGAGCAATTAACAAAGTGTCAAGCGATAAACAGAAAAACTTTTACAGTTAACCCATTAGGAAAAAAGTAATATGGATAATGCTGCTCTTTGGTCAGAATACAAAACAGAACCTTCGGTTGGAACAAAAAAACAAATCATGGTTAATTATACAAATTTAGTTCACTATGTAATTCATAATTCCAAATTTATGAACTTAAACGTAGTTGAAGAAAAAGATTACTTCCAATTCGGTGTAGAGGGTTTGAGTGAGGCAATAGACAGGTTTGATCCTGATTTTGGAACTAAGTTTGAAACTTATGCAATCCAAAGAATAAGAGGAAAAATAATTGATGAACTTAGAAAGTTGCAAATTAAGCCTCGTACGAATTACCTTAATCAAGATCCGAATAAAGTAGTTTATAAAAATGTTTCGCTGGATCAATCGTTTGATAATGATGACGGATTCACATTAGCTGATATTATTCCTTCCGAATATGAACTTCCGGATGAAGAATATCATGCGTTGGAAAAGAAAGAATTGCTTGTAAGTGCAATAAGAAATTTATCGGAGCGAGATAGGCTTATAATTACACTTTATTATTATGAGCACATGAATTATAAAGAGATTTCAAAAGTTCTAGAGATTACAGTTTCAAGAGTATCTCAGCTTCACTCAAAAATTATGAAAGATTTGAAAAAGCAGATTGAAAAGAAATATGACTGACATTAATACAGAAAATATTAACCAAGAAAAAGACAGAGTTTATCGAATTCTTTCTACTGTGCATAATGTGCCAACAGTTCCTCAAATTGTTTCTGAAGTGGCAAATTTGATTGATGATCCGAAAACAAGCGCCTCTATATTAGGTAGAATAATTAGTAACGATCAAGGATTGGTTACAAAAATTTTAACTGTTGCTAACTCACCGCTCCACGGAATACCGCGAAGAGTAGCAACAATCGATTTTGCAATAGTAGTTTTAGGCTTTAATCAAGTTAAAAATATTGTTGTAGCATTATCTATGTTGGATGCTCTTAAAGTAATTGGCGACAGAAAATTTAAACAAAAAAAGTATTGGTTACATTCAATTTTAACAGCTGCCGCAGCAAAAGAATAGCCGATGACCTTGGATATCAAGCTAGTGGTGAAGTTTTTACTGCCGGTCTGCTTCACGATTTAGGTATACCGATTATTTATAAATTCTTTAATAAAGAATTTAAACAAATAGTTAAATCTGTTAATGAAGAAAACTTAACATTTCTCGAAGCAGAAGAAAAATATCTTGGAGTTACACACCAAGATGTAGGAAGATTCTTGGTAGACAAATGGAATCTGCCTAATGCAATTGCAGATGTTATATCATTCCATCATAAACCGTCGGAAGCTGAAAACAATAAAGAACTTGTAACACTAATACATTTAGCAGATTTTATGACAAAACAACTAATGATTGGAAACTTTAGCTGGGATGATACAAACACTTTAGACCCGAATACAATTGAGATTCTGAGACTTGGCGATGAAGAATATTTAGAAAATTTTATATACAGTTATAAAGAGTTATTCGAAAACCAACTGGAAGTAATAAACTTATAAACTAACACTAAAGGGTGAGAACAAAATGGAAGAACAAGTAAACCAAGAAAGAAGAGTAAAATCCGAACAGACATTAGCTAATGTTTATAATTTGCCTGCAATGTCTGCAACAATGTTGGAAGTATCTAAATTACTAGATGATCCAACAACAAATACCGCTGCATTAAGCAGCATGATAGGTAAAGATCAGGGATTATCAACAAAGATTTTATCAATTGCTAATTCTCCTTTATATGGCTTAACAAGAAAAGTTTCAACAATTGATTTTGCAATTTTGATAATAGGCTATCAAGATATTAAAAATATTGTTGTTGCTCTAACAATGGTAGATTCATTTAAAAACAAATCCGATCAGTATCTGGATCAAAAACAATTTTGGAAACATTCTATGTTAACCGGTACTGCTTGTAAAAGAGTTGCTGAAGATTTAGGATTTAGAATTGGAAGTGAAGCTTTTGTTGCCGGTCTTTTACATGATCTCGGTGTTCCGGTAATGCATAAATTTTTTGCAAGTGAATTTGCTGAATTAGTAAACGATTTTACAGAAAACGATACCCCATTATTAGAAGCGGAAAGAAAATATTTAGGACTTGATCATCAAGAAATCGGTGAATTCTTAGCTAATAAATGGCATTTACCCGAACATCTTGCTAGTGCAATAAAATATCATCACCAACCAAGTAGTGCACCGGAAAATGATGTTCTGACTTCGTTAGTACATCTTGTTGATTATATGACTCAAAAATTAGAAGTCGGTAATTTCTATTTGGACCAAGGAATGGAATTGGATGAATCAGTATTAGAAGTATTGGGAATAGGCTCAGGAGAAGAGTTAGAAGCATTTGTAGAAAGCTATAAAGAATTATTTGAACAAGAAGCAAATTCAGACTTATTCTAAAAATGATTTTACACAGAGAAAATACTGCCAGTGCTCAATCTTTTGTTAATTCTATTAGCGATATCTCATGCTATGATGAAGAGTCCAAGAATTCCTTTTATGGTTCCAGTGAACTTAAAATGCTTGAAAAGTATTCTTACTTTGTTCAGAATTTAATGTCTTTTGAACAAGAAATAAAGAATGATAATAATGTAAAAATTCTGATATCACGATTCCTCAGATATTTAAAGGGTGTAATTCCTGTAAAAGATCTGGCACTTCTTTTCTTTGATGAATTAAAAAGAGAATTAGTAACTATTGATGAAACCGGGAATAGCAAAATAGTTAACACGATGAATCATTTTAATAAGGAAGGGATTTTCAGAGTAATATTTTCCGATAGAAAAACAATAATAGTTCCTGAACTTGAAAGCTACAATGGTGATGGTCCCAAACTGTTTTATTTAATATTTCCAATTTACGAGGGAAAGAAGAATTATGGAATTTTGTCAATTCTAACTTCATTAAACCAAAATAATATTTCAGAATTGGAAAAGAAAAATATAAATATGTTCTTAAACATTCTTTTGGGAAAGTTAGAAAAACTTAAACTAACTAAAAAACTTAACGACACGTATGAAGAGCTTCAGACTTACCAGGCAAAACTTTCCAATGATTTTAGATTATCAGCAATAGGTGAAATGACAGAAGGAATTGTTGAAGACATAGTTACTCCATTACAAGTTATTACAAGCAATGTAGACTTGCTTAAAAATGATATTGGTAAAAACTTCGAGCTTACTCAAATTAAAGCTCAGATTAAAAAGATCAATAATGTTATAAGTCGGTTAGTAAAGTTCGCTGATGTAAATCATAAAGATGTTAAAATTAAGCCATGCAATTTAAATAGCATAATTAAGGATTATTTTCAATTGGTAAAATCAACTTTAGAAAATGCTAATCTGGAATATATTCTTGATTTTGAAAAAGATCTTCCGCCTATTCTTAGTCACCCGAATTACGTTTACCAGTTGTTAACCAATATATTCTCACTCATAAAAAGTTATAAAAAAGAAAAGGGCGGAATAATTATTCAAACGAGATATAAAGAAGATAATGTTTTTTTAAGATTGATTTCAACTAGTAGATTAGATGCTGGTAATGCAAAAGAAAGCGATAATGTACAACAAAACTTATCGATTAGTATAATAAAAAACCTAATGAAAAAGCATGAAGGGAAATTAGAGTTTGATTCATTTGAAAGCAGCGGTGCAGCACTAGTATTAAGATTTCCTTTAAAGAGAAAAATTAGAAAATGAAAAAAATAATAAAGATTATAATGTTTAGTGTCGCTTTCAGTCCGACATTATTGGCAGAAACGCAAACTTCAAACAGTTTTATTGCAGAATATGCAGAACGATTTTTAACAACCGGCGTAATTCTAGGGGAATTGTTTATTTTATTATTGATACTCTACTACTGGAAAAAAACAAAGGAAGA
Organism: Bacteroidota bacterium; assembly: GCA_024275455.1. Classification (GTDB taxonomy): domain Bacteria; phylum Bacteroidota; class Ignavibacteria; order Ignavibacteriales; family Melioribacteraceae. The sequence continues at coordinate 12,783 of JAJRZB010000083.1, forward strand.
CAGCAAGGTTGATACAAATAAATTGTTAAAGCGAAATATTAAGTTATTACGAAATGAAAAGGTGTTGAACAGGGTAGATACTAGAAATAATGGAAAAAGAAAAAGTTTAATAAATGAATTCAATTTTAAAAGGGTTAATGGAAAGTCAATTACCAATAAGGCTAAAAAGCTTTCTATTTCAAAGGGGGAATTATTTTTAGCCGCAAGAATTCATCAACTATCTAATAGAACAAGATGAAAAATGACATTTTAAATATTATCAATTTTGAAGAATTGACTAAGGTAAGAAGTTCGATTAACGGAACTTTAAATTTACCCCCTAAAAATACTTTTGTAAGTTTAGTCCCTATTGAGTTTTTAGAAAAGGGAGTAAAAGTTTTAATTGATGGAAGACTATTTATTGCATTTATTGAAGAAAAAATTCCGTTAAAAGAAGAAGTTATAGCTTTAGTAACCAGTACTCAACCATTTACTCTTTCCCTTAATTTTAATACTGCTCTAAAGAAAAATAAAGGTAAAATTTTAACACAATTACTAAGCAAACTAAAATATCAGAATAATTCTGAAGTACTAAACTTATTAGAAAAAGTTGTTCAGGAAGAGAAACCTTTAATAAAATCTAATTTTGCGCTGCTTAATAATTTAACAAGGAAAATAAATGTATCGGGGCTGGAATTATCCTTACTTATTAATTTGGTTTGGGATAATAATCGGAATAACTTTTTATCAATACATAACTTATTCGAAGACTTATTTGATGAAACCTTTGACACTGTATGTGCTAAATTGTTTACTACTGTAAAAGAATTACTCTTTACAGATATTTCTCCAATCATTATACATCAATTTAACACCGATTTAATTTTCAGTGAAGAAATAAATAATACTCAAGCAATTGCTAATAAATCACAGATTTTACTAAAAATTATTAAAAGTATAAGTGAAACATATGAAACATCCAGAAGTACTTTATTAGAAGATTTTATAAAACTAAGTAGTATTTATATTCTTCAAAAATCAATTTTAAAGGAATATGATTACTATCCCGATTTTGTGATTGTAAGGTATAACAACAAACTGGATATTGTTAAATACAATATCAAAAAAACATATTCCATTAACGATGTACCGGTTTACAAATTACAATTCAGACACGAAGAACTTCCATTTGAACTAACCGGAATAATTAGAAACGGATTCCTTTTAGGAAACATAGAGATGGAAGAAGATGATAATACTCAATTTTCTGCGGAGATAAAGAGTTTTAATAAAAGCATTAAAGATAAAATTAATATAGGCAGTTCACTTAATATTAATAGTAGTAAAACCAATGTAGACGGTTATAGAAGCGGATTAAATAAATTAATATCTTAAAAAAAAGAAAATAAAAATGTTGGAATATGAAACCAAATATACTGAATATTCTCGATCACAAAATTTTAAAAAAGAAGAACAATATTTTACAGAAAGCATTAAAAAATGAGAAGGACGAAGATAAGATAATCAAGACAATATCTAGTGAGATAATTAAGATGATTATAAGGTTTAATAAAATTAGGAAAGGTTAAAATGATTGAGGGATTATATAAAGCATCTAAGAGTATGAACGACAAGATTAACAACATTCAAATTGTTGCTAACAATCTTGCAAACATTAATACAAACGGATATAAAATAGAAATTCCCTTTTCCGAGTACATGGAAAGATCTGAAAATAATGGTATTAAGCATATAACGGATTTTTCGGAAGGTGAATTTATTGAAACACAAAACCCGCTTGATCTTGCAATATCTGGGAATGCTTTCTTTACTATAAAAACAGCAAAAGGAATTGAGATAACAAAAAACGGACAATTTCAAATTGATGAAAACGGATTTTTAGCTACTAAGGATGGCAACAGAGTTTTAGGTGATAAAGGTGTAATTAATTTGGATGAAGTTATGCTTAGCTCTAATGGAGATATTACAATAACAAGTGACGGGCAAATTAAGGCAGGAGATATGCTTTTAGATTATTTAAAAATTGTAAATGTTGAAGACCCGAAATTATTAACCAGAGCTGAGAATCAAACTTTTTCTTATCCTGAAGAAGATTATAAAAATGTAGATAAGGGTGAATTTAAAATTTATCAAGGTTTCATTGAATCATCGAATACAAATCCGATTTTAGAGATGCAAGCAATGATCCAATTACAAAAAGATTATGAGGCTTCACAGAAAATGGTTGCTTCTATGGATAATCTGTTGAGTAATTACAAACAAATAGGAAAAGTATAAAGGAGATAAAATGGCAACTAGAGCACTAAGAACAGCAGCTTCCGGGATGTATGCTCAGCAACTAAATATACAAGTAATATCTAATAATATTGCCAACATGAATACTACGAGTTTTAAAAAGAGTAGAGCAGAATTTAAGGATTTAATTTATCAGGAAGTATCAGCAAACCCGCAGCATAATTTTATACCGGGTACTGTAGAAGGTTCTAACTCAAAAATACAAATAGGTAGTGGAGTTAAACCTTCATCAACACAGAAGGTTTTTCAACAAGGAGACTTACAGCAAACCGGACAACAAATGGATGTTGGTATTAGCGGGGAAGGTTTTTTCCAAGTAAGAAAAAGTGACGGTACTTTTGCTTATACGCGTGATGGTTCTTTCAAAATATCATCAGAAGGATCTTTGGTTACTACCGGTGGTTACTTAATTGAACCGGGCTTTACATTAAGTGAAGAGGTTATGAGTTTGGAGATTACTAAAGAAGGAGTAATTTCTGCTAGAGAAGTTGGTGGAAATTTAGTTGAATTGGGAACATTGGAATTAGCAAAGTTTGTTAACCCAGGCGGCCTTTTAGCTCTTGGCGATAATTTATATGCCGAAACAGATGCATCAGGAACACCAATATTAGGACAACCTGGTCACGATGGATTCGGAGAGTTACAGCAGGGATTCCTTGAATCTTCCAATGTAGACATTGTTGAGGAAATGATTGCAATGATTTATGCACAAAGATCTTATGAAATAAATTCTAAAACAGTTAAAACCGTTGAAGATATGATGTCAATAGCAAATAATCTAAAACGAGGATAATAATGTTAAACTTATTTAACATATTATTATTTATAGCAGTTGGTATTAATCATAATACTGATTCAATTATTACAAAATATTTGAGTGAAAAGCTAAGCAGCTATAATCGGTTTAGTTATGAACTTGTTTCCCCTAAAACAATAGATTTTTCCAAAGTGAAAATTGATGAATCAAGAAAATTTAAGTTAAACAGAGATTACGGTTATCTTCCTGTTAAAATAAAAACACCAAGAGGAAAAACAAATAATAGTGTGTTAACAGTAAGATTGAAACTATTTAAAAATGTTTTGGTAGCAAACAGAACAATTAGTAAAAGTGAGTATTTAAGCAAGTCTGATTTTAAAGTATTAGAGAAGGAAGTTTCTAAACTAAGAGATAACCCATATACCAATTTAAATAATATTACAGGTTTAAGAGCAAAAACAGTTATTAGTTCTGAAGTAGTTTTGCAGAATAATATGATTGAACAAATTCCGGATATTCTTCCTGGAGATAGAGTTGATGCATTTTATAGTAAAGGAATTGTGATTGTTAGTTTTCCTGCAGTATCACGCTCAAGAGGAGTTGTTGGTGATATTATAAAAATTAAAAGGGATGATAATAGAATTTTAAAGGCAAGAATATTAAATAATAATAAAGTTAAAATAGTTGAGTAAAAAATGAAAAAAATAATATTAAGTTTTTTGGTAATACCCTTTATGCTTAATGCCCAAAATATGAGTCAAAATGGTTTTAGATCGTTATTCTCAGATTATAAAGCTGTAAACCTGGGAGATGCAATAACCATTATTGTTGTTGAGTCATCAGAAGCATCAAATAAAGCAGAAAAATCAACGGGAAGGGAGAGTGATTTGGGTTTAGGATTTTCAGGTAATCTCGGACCTACCCCACTTCCAAAATCTAGTTTGGATCTAGGATCAAGAAATGATTTTAAGGGAGGGGGCAGTGCAAAATCCTCTGGTATGGTAA
>JAJRZB010000540.1 GCA_024275455.1 Bacteroidota bacterium
ACGGAGCATCAAAAGTAAGACAAAAATTAATGGAATTTAAAGAGTATCAACCGATTGAAGATTTGTTATTAAAGTACAAAGAAGAATTGAAAAAATATCAAGACATGGATGAAAGTTAGTATAAAAAGCTTTAAGTAATACGACATAACATATGTATTAACAGTAACTTAAAATAATTTAGATGAATTTAACAAAGATAGCTAAAATAATCTCATATGCTTTTGTTCCTCCGTTTATGAACTTAATTATATTTACAATTTTCTCAATTCATTATGAAAACTCTCCCCAAAATTTTATATCTATTTTAATATCATTATTATTTGGTGTTATCTTCCCGATTTATATTTTTATCAAAATGAGGAAAAAGGGAAAGATTATAAATGACGATGCTACTATCAAAGAGGAAAGAACAATTCCTTATATTTACGGAATATTTTTTACATTAACCGGAGTTGTTGTAACTTCATTATTGCATCTAAATGTTTATATTACAATGTTATGGATGGCATATTTAATTAATAGTATATTGCTTATAAATATTAATCATGTTTGGAAAATTAGTGCCCATACTATGGGCGTTGGCATTCCTTTGGGAGCAAGTATATTCTTCGGCAATATTTATTTTTATATATTTATTACAATTTTATTGTTAGTCTCTTTTGCCAGATATAAATTAAAGGTACACACAATTTCCCAAATTCTTGCCGGGGCTTTTGTAGGCAGTATAACTACTTTTGTTTTAATGAATTATCTTTTATAGAATTTAGTTTAATTATAATTATCTATAAAAGTAAAAAAAAATATATAAATTTTATCCGGAGTTTAAAAATGGATCTTAAAAAACTTATCAGAGATGTTCCTAATTTTCCGATAGAGGGCATTATATTTAAAGATATTACTACTTTGTTAAAGGATAAGGATGGTTTTAGCGATACTTTAAATAAATTATATAACATAAGTATAAACAAAGAGATAACTAAAGTCGTCGGAATAGAATCACGCGGATTTATATTTGGCGGGGCTTTAGCTGAAAAACTTAATGCCGGATTTGTTCCTATAAGAAAACCGGGTAAATTACCTGCTAAAACTTTAAAGGAAGAATACACTTTGGAATATGGTACTGACTCAATTGAAATCCATAAAGATGCGATTGATGAAAACGATGTTGTTTTACTTCATGACGATTTACTTGCTACCGGTGGTACAATGGCAGCAGCGTGTAAATTAATTGAAAAAATGGGAGCACGCATTGCTCAGATTTCTTTTATAATAGAATTGGATTTTTTGAAGGGTAGGGATTTGTTGAAAGATTATGAAGTTGAGTCTTTAATTCATTACAACAATGAATAATTTATATACCTTTCTAATCTAATTGCGAAAATTCAGTCTTTAGAAAATTATTTAGTTTTTCAAAAGTATTTACTTTTCCTATCAGTCTATTATTCTTATCTACTAAGAACATAGTTGGAGTTGCGTAAATAAAATAATCGTATGCGGTTTCACTTTTCCAACCCATTAGGTCGGAGATATTTGTCCAAGTTAAATTGTTTTTCTTAATATAGTTTACCCAAGTATCAAAATCGTTATCCAAAGATATTCCTAAAATTTCAAACTCATCATTTTTGTTACTATCATGAATATTTTTTATTTGCGGCATTAATTCTTTGCAATGAGAGCAACTGCTTGAATAAAATAAAATCAATTTAACTTTAGCTTTAATTTCAAATAAACTGATCTTTCTTCCATTTGAGTCGGGTAAAATTATATTCGGAACGATTACTCCTTTCTTAAAATATTTTGCTTGGTCTATCCTCATTTGTATAGAATTATCTGTTTGGCTATCAATGCAGAGATCATCTGGCAATACATAATTCTCAACAATATAATCAATAATACCCAGGAAATTTAATTTTTTGAAGCCTTCAATTAGAAATTCAACTATACCATGATAAACTAATTCATTAACCTTTGCTTTATTTAAAATATCATCAATTGCTGTTATGTATTTATTCTTTTGTTGAATTTTTGAAAATTTTGGGTCAGTGTAATAACCTATAAGCTCAATAGCTTTGTTAACAAAAACATCTGAGTTAATTAATCCTACATCATTAAAATCAACATTATCTAAACTATGTTTAATTAAAAATGGCTTTATGTTCACTTTCTCAAAATGTTTCAAAATTGGTGTTTGCATAGATTTAATATATCTACTAACAAAAGAATTCTTGTTTGTTGTTGTAGTTAAAAAATCCTTATACTTTTTTTTTATCTTTTCAAACTTTCCTTTTTGAATCTCAAATTCTTGTTGATTTTTCTCCGATTGAGATGTAACTAAAATTAATTTGTTTAATTCTCTTTTGTAAATGTTATGCAAAGAAAGAAAAGAATAATACAGTATGTTACTTTTGGATTTTATTACATTAAAGTTCCCGCGTAAATTATTTTTTGTCGAATGAATTTCAATATCATTTCTATCAAAAATAATATCGAACCACTCATTACTTTCTAAGAATATTCTATAAAGTCCTATATTTAAGTTTAGTTTGTTTGCGATAAAAAGAAATTTTCCATTATTATCCGAAACAGTTTTTCCAATTTGATTTAAAAAACCCAGTTCAAGGGAATATAAGCTTGCAGTCGATTTACAAAGTCCATCAATTTTTAATATTATATTTTGTGAATAAATTTTTATTGTTAGAGAGAAAAGAAGTATTACAAAAATTTTAAATGATTTTTTCACAATTAAGTTTCGCTGTTAAAATAATAAAATGAAGTAGACTAATATATTTTTTATTGAATATTCAATTTAAATAATTATTTATTTATATTTTTATCTCACAAATGAATAAGCAAAATAATGGCAAAAAATAAAAGAACAAATTTAAGAGTACTTCTAATTGTATTGTTGGTGTTAATTTCATCATTCCTGACTGTTGTACTTTACCTGTTCCCAATATTAAAACAATCATATTCAGTTGAGGAAGTAAAAAAAATCTATTTTGCTGAAAACATTACTTCTGCACATACTTATTTAATCAATAAATTCAATAAATTATATGAAGGTAGAATTAAAGTAATACCTATTAACCTTCCCTATGAAAAATTTAGCACCAACAAAAGAAAAGAATTAATTACTAAGAATTTGCGTAATCATACGAGTAGAATTGATATTTATGCAATTGACATCATTTGGAATGAACGATTTAAAAAGTGGGCAGAGCCTTTAAATAATTATTTTACAAACAAAGAATTAAGTACATTATTAGAAGCCTCAAAATTCTATTGTTATTCCGATTCAATACTTTATTCAGTCCCTTTTTTTATTGATATAGGTGTTCTTTATTACAGAGATGATTTATTAAAAAAAAGCAAAAATTATACTGACATTATTCCAAAACTAAATAATGGTATTAATTGGGATTATTTAAAAAACTATAAATTTAATAACCCGGAATACAAGTATTTATTTCAAGCGAATAGTTATGAAGGATTGATGTGTAATTTCTTGGAATTAACCGGAAATAACTCTTTAGTTTATAGTAGGGGAAAAGTAACCTTTGATAAAAGTGTGGCATATAAACTTAAAACAATTCAAAACTATATTTATAAAGAGAAGTTAATACCTAAAGAGGTAATAAATTTTAACGAAAGTATTTCTTTTAACTATGCTTTGAAAAACGATATACCTTTTTTTAGAGGGTGGCCCACTGGTAAAAAGACTATACAAGTTAGTAAAGAACTAATTTATAAAATCCCAAACTTAAAATTTGCTCCTCTCCCAAAATTTAAAAATGAAGGTTCAGTTTCTTCAATAGGTGGATGGAATTTGATAATCTCAAAAAACTCAAAATATAAAAAGGAATCAATTGAATTTATAAAGTTTCTTCTTTCGAAAAAATCACAACAATTTATTTGGGAGAATAGCGGCTATTTACCTATTATAAATTATTTTTATGAAGATTCAAGTTATACGAAAAATTATCCTGAGTTAAGATTATTTTCTAAATTAATCCGGAATGGTGTTTATAGAATTAAGCACCCTCAGTATACTAGAATTTCTGATATCTTAACTACAAATCTGAATTTATTCTTCCGAAAACAAATTAGTGTTAATGAATTTATTCAAAGTACATTAGATGAAATTAATTTTATAGTAAAACAAAACTAAGAGAATGTGTAAATGAATTTGTTTAAAAAATTTCACGGATACCACTTTGAAGTATATCACTTTATTATATTAATAATTATTGTTATCGTTTCACAAGTTTTGCTTTCATATTTAAACTTGTCATCAACAGAGGATTTGTTGAACAAAACTATGGAAATTTATAAACTTGAAACTGCTGAAAGACAATCCGATTTTATTACATCATCAATTGAATTACTAATTCAAAATGATATAGAAAATCCCTATGTTGAAAGAAATGAAATTCAAACAATAGAATCAATAGATTATTTAATCTATCAGCAGTTATTACAAAGGAATGTAGAAGATTTTAGTCTTATTTTTTATGAAAACTCAAAAATATTAATTATCAATAGCGGAAAGGAAATCTATAATTATTTAATAAAAGACATTGAGCCTAAAGAACAAAATCCATCGAATAGTTCAAAAGTAGTTAAATATTTTGCTAAAGGAATTGTGGATGTATTTAAAAACGAAAATATAAAATCCTTTATTGAGAACAACAAAACATTCCATGTATTTGTTCCATTTTCTATAAAAGGGGAAGTTGTTGGAGCAGTTTATCAAAAAATAACTCCGGATGTTGAAAATATGGCATCGATTATTAGTTCCTCTTTCAATTATACAGGAGCATGGATTTCAGCTATAATACTATTTGGTTTATTAATGGTTTTTATTCTTACAAATTATGTAGTAACAGAAAGAGATGCTGCTCAATCCGAATTGTTTAACCAAAAAGAAAAACAATTAACTCAATTAATAGAAGCAAGAAAAGAAGCAAGTTTTGCTCGTAGAATATATCATGCTCATCATAAGGCGGAGAAAGTGGTTGGATTCATAAAAAATGATTTAATAAACATTAGTTCAAATAATTTAAAAGAAATCACTGACAAGGTAAAACGATATGCAAATTTTATTGGTAGGGTAATTTATGATATGAAAACCTATAATCCACCTGTGCAAGTAATTAGGAATACTCAATTCAAAACTAATATCAACGAGGTTATAAGTTTCCTTGTTAAAAACGTTATTAAAAGAACTTATAAAAATGATGATTTGATAAAAATTAAATGCAATTTATCAGAAAAATTCCCTATTCAAAATGTAAACGAATATGTCGTCTGGGAAATATTAGAACCATTAATTCAAAACAGTATTGTACATAATAAAGATTTGGAAATTACAATACTTATTGAAACTATTGTTCAAGATGAAAATATATCAATTGAAATTTCTGATAATGGGAAAGGTTTTGAACCATATTTATTACAATTAGATGAACAAAATATTCAAAAATTATTTAAAGAAAGAGGATCAACAAAAAACGAGGAAATAAATTCCGGTTATGGTTGTTATATAGCCTATGAAAACTGTCGAAGATGTGGATGGAAAATTGATGCTGTAAATTTAAATAACGGGGCAAAATTCATAATTAAAATAAAATAGGGAATTTATGGACAATCAAGTTATTAGGGTTTTACTAGTTGAAGATGAAGAGTACGATGTTAACAGAACTTTAAAAACGATTAAACCCTATGAAGAAAGAATAAACATTGTTGATGTTGTTTCCTCTGGAAATCAAGCACTCAATTTAATAAAAAACAGTAAGTATGATGTAATTATCTTGGATTATCAAATTTCCGGCGGATTGTACGGTGAAGAACTAATAAAACGAATTAAAGAAATAAATAAAAGTATTCAAATTATTGTTATTACAAAAATGACATTAAACCAAACCGACTTAATTTTGGCTAACCAAATATTGAAAAGTGGTGCATTTTGGTTCGGTACAAAAAATCCAACTGATATTGAGGAGGCAATTTACCAACCGACTGATTTCATTTTAGCCATTGTCAATGCTTTTGAGAAAAAGCAGCTAGAAGAAGAGAAGGACAAATTAATTGATGAAAAAAAAGATTCGCAAGAAAAACTCGACAAAAAAATTCAGACAATTATTGATGAAAAACCATTTATTGGCAACTCTAGCGTATTGATGAAAGTAAAAGAGCAAATTAAAATCTATTCAAAAACAAATACAAGTATACTTATTACGGGAGAATCAGGAACCGGTAAAGAATTAGTTGCCAGAAACATACATTATTACAGTTCAAGAAAATACGAAAAAATGATTACTCTTAATTGTTCTGCTATTCCCGAACATTTAATAGAGAGTGAGCTGTTTGGTTATGAAAGAGGAGCATTTACCGATGCAAAATCGAGCAAACTTGGTTTATTTGAACAAGCCAACAAAGGGACAATATTTTTGGATGAAATAAGTGAATTGCCATTAAATTCACAAGCAAAATTACTTAGAGTGTTAGAAACAGGTGAAATTGATAAAATTGGAAGAAATAAAAAATACACTACAGATGTTAGAGTTATATCCGCAACAAACAAGAACTTATTGGAATTGGTTGGGAAAAAAATGTTTCGTGAAGATCTCTATTATAGATTAAATATTCTTAACATTTTTATTCCTCCTTTGCGAGAAAGAAAAGAAGATATTAGTAATTTAATCCATTTTTATACCCATTTTTATTGTAATGATCTCAGCATTAAAATTCCAACGTATAAACCGGAAAGTATTAAATTTCTTCAGAAGTATGAATGGTTGGGAAATGTACGTGAACTTAAGAATGTTATTCAGAGGATAATTGTTCAGAAAAAGGATAATATAGACTTAGAAACTGTTAAAGTTTCTATTGATGGC
>JAJRZB010000541.1 GCA_024275455.1 Bacteroidota bacterium
GAAAGTAAAAAAAAAGAATCGCAATAAATTATTAAAATATGTTCGGTTTTTAATTTTATTAAAATATAAAGTACAAATATCGATAATTATTTAGGAATTTTTCTGATTAAAAAGGAGTTGATATTTTGTATTCTCAAACTACTGAAATGCCCTCTATTATTTTTGAGATTAAGGGAAGCAAGTTCTCAATCCCAACAACTCATGTGCAATCAATAATTAAACTGCCGGCAATAACTCCTTTGCCAAATTCAAATGAATTTACAAAGGGTGTAATAAAATACAGGGATGAACTATATAATATAATAGATTTTAGAAAAACATTATCCATTAACTCTATGAACCATGAGGTTAAAGAATTTAGGAAGATGATTGCTCAAAGAGAAACAGATCATATCAATTGGCTAATAGAATTAGAAAATTCCGTAAATGAAAACAGAGAGTTTTCTTTAACAACCGATCCGCACAAATATGCCTTCGGAAAATGGTACGATACTTTTAAAACCGATAATTCCATTTTAAGAGAAACATTAAATAAGTTTGACACTCCACACAAAAAAATACACAGCATTGCAATAAAAATAGAAGAACTTAAGTCGGAAAATAAGTTTGGTGAAGCAAAATTATTAATTGAAAAAACGAGAGACAAAGAATTAAATAGAATGAAAATGCTATTTAAAATCCTGAAAAAACAAATTGTTACAAATTCGCAAGAATTAGCTATTTTGTTCAAAAAAGAGACTAAAAATTTTGGTATTTCGGTGGATAAAATTCAATCCGTTGAAAATGTTTGCGAGATAGAAACTAAAAATTTAGACCGGGATTTATTTCAGTTTGAAGACAAAAATTTTATACTGGGCTTAGTAGAAAATAAAAATAAAGATTTGATAATATCCGTTTCGGATGAGATTATTTACTAACACATATAAAGGCGTTGCTTTTCACCCGCCGCCTCGAACTGAAAAGCTACTGCCAATAATTATTTAAAATTTATGTAACCGAATACTGTTAAACTACAATTTTACACGAACAACGTAAACTTAAAAATACCACAAAAAGCCGCACCGTTTTCGCGGTCGGGTGGAAAAACTGGTTATACACCTTTTTGAAAAAGAGCAAGAGGATTAATTTTGAATTGTAATTGTTGAGCTGAAGGACGACCTCCATCTCCCCCTTTTCTTTGCATCCCAACCTTACCAATATGTAAACTTCCTTGTTTAGTAATTTCAACAGGTCCATCACCATAAAAATTAAGTGCAAAATTTATGTCAACAATTATCCATTTAGGATTTTCTCCGTCTTGTTTCCAAACAACCATTAACCAATCAGCAGAAAATTCGTCGTTTCCTTTAATTATATCTGTTAAAACCAAAATTTTATTTTTAGTAAAAAATGCAACTATTTTTTTTTGTTCTTCTTTTGTCATTTCAGTTAATAACATTCTTCTTGGATCGTGTAGATTTGTTTTAGTAGGTTTTATTTTGCCAGTAAATAATTTTAATAAATATTCAATATCTGGTGGAATATTCCATAGCTCAACATAGTTATCAATTTCTCTTTTATCAATTTGGTTAAATCCAGTTGATGTTGTAACCAATTTAATAGAAATATTTTCTATACCTAATGCTGATTTAAAAACAATAGTTACCTTTACTTGAATATCTGCTTTGTGGTGTCCTGATATTTTTACAGCTTCAACTGATTCAATTTCTTCAAGATTATATTGCATTGTTATTAACCAAGCTTTTGCATCTTCATCTTTTTGCCAATTATTAAATTTATCCACGACATCTTGTTCATTTTGAAAACCACTTTTAGCTGTTTCTGATCCAAGTTTTTCTAAATTTCTTTTCACTAGTGTTCCATAATTATTTGAAATTCCTTTTCACTAAAACTATCGCCCTGATTAAACTTTACCTTATTTTTGATGATATCTAAAAAATCGGCATTAAGCTCTATTCCTACGCAATTTCTTTCCAAGTCATTCGCAGCTTTCATAGTAGAACCACTTCCTAAAAATGGGTCTAATATCCAATCATTCCAAAAGGAAAACATTTTGATTAATCTTTTAGGAAGTTCAACAGGATAAGCTGCCACATGTTTATCTTCGACCCCATTAATATTGTTCCAAATCGCATCTCTAAATTCTCTAAATTCTTCTTTGCTAACTTTGGATTTTTCCTTTACTTCTTTTTCAACCTTTCTTGTACCTTTTTTCCTAAAAATATGAATCGGCTCGACAGCATTTGAAATCATAAAATTGGATGGATACGGATAACTACCAAATAATACTGAGCCATCTCTAGATGTTGTCTTTTGCCAATAAATAGTACCCATAAAATGTAAATCTTTAATATCATCCAATTGTTGCCATAGCAACATTGATAGATTTGCCGTTGTTTTCCTTTTTTCACCATCTTTATTATAATAAGTATTAGCAATATTTAGAGCAATTTTACCATCTGGAAGTAAAGTTCTTACAACCTCTTTCCAAACTTTTTTTAATTTAAATAAATATTCATCAAGTGAATCATAATATCCAATTTGGTCTTTGTGTCCATAATCTCTAACATTCCAATAAGGAGGTGAAGTTACCATTAATTGAAAAAAATCATCTGGTAATTTGGAAAGTATTTCGTAACTATCACCGATATATATTTTGTTTTCCATAGTTAATCCCTAAAAAGTTTTATTGAAAATTAAAGTTATGAAAATACAATAAAATATTTACAATTTTCTGGTGTATAACTAATTTTTATCATTCCCATTACCAAACTTCTCATAGGCATGAATAATATCTTTAACCAGTTTATGTCTAACAACATCAGATTTTTTGAAGTAAATAAAACTTACACCATCAACATTTTTTAAAATTTCTTGAACTTGTTTTAATCCGCTTTCAGTACGGGCAGGCAAATCAATTTGAGTAACATCACCGGTAATTATTGCTTTGGAGTTAGGTCCGATTCTGGTTAAAAACATTTTCATTTGTAGGTTAGTGGAATTTTGAGCTTCATCTAAAATTATATACGCATTGTTAAGGGTTCTACCCCGCATATAAGCAAGAGGAACAATTTCAATCACATTTCTTTCCATAAAATTTTTCAGTTGATCACTTGGCAGCATGTCTTGCAAAGCATCGTAAAGCGGTCTTAAATACGGATCGATTTTTTCTTTAAAGTCTCCGGGTAAAAACCCAAGACTTTCTCCGGCTTCTACTGCCGGGCGTGCTAAAACAATTTTTTTTACTATTCCCTTTTTGAACTGAGAAATTGCAAAAGCTACTGCAAGATATGTTTTACCGGTACCGGCAGGACCAATTCCGAAACAGATATCATTCTCAGTCATTGCTTTAATATACTCTAACTGCGTCTCGGTTTTAGCCTTAATCACATCTTTCTTAGTATAAAGAACAATTGATTCAAGGTCTTCGTTGCTTACAATTTCTCTACCTTCCAGGGTAAGATCAATTATTGTGGAAACATCGTTGGGTGTTAGTTTATTAGTTGTATTCAACACATAAATCATTTCTTTAATAATCTTTTCGGCAGATTCAACTTCATGGTCAACACCTTTTAAAGTAACTTGATCGCCTCTTATAGAAATTGAAGTTGACAATCTGGAATCCAGCGGCTCCAGATTAGCATCGTTAAACCCCAATAAACTTAAAAGGTCAACATTTTCCAGCAATATTTTTTTTTCTATCAGCGTAACTACTCCAAATTAAAAAAGGATATTCCAAAAGTCCTGCATAACAAGAGCTTTCAGAATATCCTTAAATTTTAAAAACAACCGAACAAAGGAATATTATTCCATTGGAGCTGGTTTATAATTTGCTTTTAATTTATTGTATTTTTCTGTTTCTTCTTCAGTTAAGTTAGGAACAGTAAATACTTGTTTAGGATAAATTAAGTCAGGATTTTTAATTTGATCTCTGTTGGCATTATAAATTTTTGGCCAAGCAAAACCATTTCCGTAATGTTCTTTTTTCTTGGCAATTCCCCAAAGATGATCGCCGCGAACAACTTCGTACATAACTTCTTTAGGAGCTTCTTGCCAAGCGTCTAACATTTTTTGTAATTTACCATGAACTAAATCATAAAATCCGGGTAAAGCACTTAATTTACTAGCTTTTAATGCATCTAGTTCAGCTTGTCTATCAGCTTTTTCTGGTTTTTTAGCAGAAATATCTGCCATTAAAGCATTAACTTTTGCACTATAATCTTCTACATCAGAAGCAGAAGCACCAACTAAATCATACATCTCTTGTTGACAATCTTCATAAGCTTGCAATGAACTTTTCTTTTTAGATAGTGCGTTTACATCAGCCTGTAAACCTTCGATCTCAGTAGTTAAATCGGCTTTTTCTTGGGATAATCTTGCCATTTCAGCTTCCCATTCATCAGTTGTTATTTCTTCTTGTGCAAAAACACTTGTTGAGAAGAAAACTAACAAAGCAAATAAAACAAAAACTTGCTTGTAATATTTCATGTAATTACTCCTTTATTTTTTAAACTTTTTGTTATAATCCTAAACTTTGTAAATTCTTTGTAGTTGCTTCTTTGTCTTTAGCACATTGTGCAAGTTTAGCTTCCATCTCAGCAATTTCTCTTTCAAGTTTTGTTTTTTCACTTTTTAGAGAGTTTACTTCTGTACCAAGAGATGAAACTTCGCTTCTTAATGCATTAAGTTCAGCCATCTCTTCTTCACTAACACCGCATCCGGCAAGCCCTAAAGAACCGGCTATTAAAACTACTGCTAATGAAGTAGTGAATAGATTTTTGATTTTTGTCATTTGGGAATCCTCCTAAGATAAAAGAATGATTTGTTTATTTATGTTAATTTTCAATGCCTAAAGTTAATAAACTATAACTAATTATATAATATAATAATTTTTTTAATAAAACTAAATAATTCTCTTTTCTACAAAACTGGTAAATTTATCGCCGGCAATAATTAAATGATCGAAAATATTAATATCCATTATTTTTCCGGCTTCAACTAATCTTTTTGTTATTGAAATATCTTCTTTACTGGGTTCAGTGTTACCACTTGGGTGATTATGAAGCAAAAAGATGTTTGCCGAATTATTGTCTATCGCAACTTTAAAAACTTCACGTGGATGTACCACACTGGAGTTAAGGTTTCCGACAGATATTGTCTCATATTTAATAATTTGATTTGATGAATTAAGGCAAACTACTATAAATTTTTCCTTAACTTCATCTCTCAGTAAAGGAATAAATAACTCAGCCAAATCTTCGGGAGATGTTATTTTTTTCTTCGAATACCATTTATCTTGAAAACCTATTCGTCTGCCTAATTCAAAAGCTGCTGCAAGGGATGCAGCTTTATCCTTGCCAATACCATTTATTTTTGTAAATGACTCTACTGAATTAGTGGCAAGTGTTGCTAAGTTACCCTTTGAGAGAATTGATTGAGCAATTTCAATTACCGATTTACCTTTTGTACCGGTTCTTAATAAAATAGCAATCAATTCAGAATCGCTTAAGCTTCCCGCTCCTCGTAAAAGTAGTTTTTCTCTTGGTCTGTCGTCTAAAGGTAAATCTTTAACTTTTAACATTAGCTCTACTCCCACTCAATTGTTGACGGCGGTTTTGAACTAATATCATAAACTACTCTGTTAATGCCAGAAACTTCTCTTATAATTTTATTTGATATATGTTCTAAAAATTCATTATCAAATCTATACCAATCTGCGGTCATTCCATCACTGGAAGTAACGGCTCTTAAAGCTACAACCGACTCATAAGTTCTAGCATCGCCCATAACCCCTACAGTTTGTACAGGAAGGAGAACAGCAAACGCTTGCCAAATTTTATAATAAATATTCCAAGATTTTAATTCATTAATAAATATTTTATCCACATTCTTAAGAATATCTAATTTTTCTTCTGTAATTTCACCAAGAACTCTAACAGCCAACCCGGGGCCCGGGAAAGGATGCCTGTAAACAAAATCGTGCGGCAAACCTAAAAGTTCACCTATTTCTCTCACTTCATCTTTAAATAATTCATTAAATGGTTCAATCAACTTAAGATTCATTTTCTCAGGTAATCCGCCAACATTGTGGTGAGTTTTAATTTTATGTGATGCTGTTCCTGCTGAAGCTGATTCGATAACATCGGGATAAAGTGTCCCTTGAACTAAATATTCAACATTTTTATGTTTTTTTGCTTCTTTCTCAAAAACTTCTATAAATGTATTGCCAATAATTTTTCTTTTTTTCTCAGGGTCGGAAATACCTTTAAGGTTATTAACAAATTCACTTGAAGCATCAATATGAATTACATTGAGATCGTAATTTTTCTCAAACATTTCAACAACTTCATTACTTTCATTTTTCCTCATTAAACCATTATCAACATGAACACATATTAGATTTTCTCCGATAGCTTGGTGCATTAAAATTGCTGCAACGGATGAATCAACACCGCCGCTTAAAGCTAAAAGAACATTCGAATCTTTAACTTTTTCCCTAATATTTTTTATAGCATCTTCTATGAAATTTTTTGAGGTCCAATCAGGGTCACACTTACATATTTTAAATAAGAAGTTATTTATAATTTCACTCCCAAATTCAGTATGAGCTACTTCAGGATGAAATTGTAAACCATAAATATTTTTATCATTATTAGAAATTGAACATACGGGTGAATTATCGGTCGCAGAATCAATAGTAAATCCTTCGGGAAGTTTAGTTATTAGATCACCATGACTCATCCAAACAGTAGATTTATTTTTAACATTTTCAAAAAGTATATTAGATTCAATCAATTGAATATGAGCTTTACCATATTCTCTGTTTTCAGCAGGTTCAACTTTTCCACCAAAATAATGAGCTATTAACTGCATTCCATAGCAAATACCTAAAACCGGAACTCCTAGTTCAAAAATTTGTTTGTCAATTTGAGGAGAGTTTTTATCGTAAACACTTGTAGGTCCACCTGATAAAATAATACCTTTAGGATTTAACTTTTTTATTTCATCAATATTTTTTGAGAACGGTAAAATTAGTGAAAGAACATTTTCCTCTCTAATTCTTCTTGAAATTAATTGAGTATACTGGGAGCCGAAATCCAGTACAACAATTACATTTTTTGTTAGCATAATTTGGTTCTGATAAGTAGTATTTTACAAAATTCAGCTCAAAATAATGCCGAATTTTAATAATTTATTAAAATCCGGCTTAGAAAATTTAAGCAGTTATCTGAGCTTGATAAGAAGTGTTATTTAAAAGTTCATTTAATTCATCGGGGTTAGATATTTCAATTTTAATTATCCACCCTTCACCGTATGGATCACTATTTATTAACTCCGGTTCATCCTCAAGTTTTGAATTTATCTCTAATACTTTCCCGTTACAAGGAGCAAATAAATCACTTACTGTTTTAACAGCTTCAATAGTTCCGAATGGTTCGCCTTTAATAATTTCATCCATATCTGAATCTATATCAACAAAAACAATATCTCCTAATTCTCCTTGAGCAAAATCTGTAATTCCAATTAGGGCAGTATTTTCTTCAATTTTCAGCCATTCGTGTTCTTTAGTATACTTCAGGTTTTCAGGTATGTTCATCTAATTTCCCAATATTTATTTTAAAAAATATTTATCGATAAAAGAAGTATCGTAATCTGCTTCTCTAAACTTCTCATTTTCCAAAACATCTATATGGAACGGAATTGTTGTTTTAATACCTTCAATAGCAAATTCTTCAAAGGCTCTTATTGCACGTTTAATTGCATGTTCTCTATACATTCCCCAAACAATAAGTTTTGCAACCAAAGAATCGTAATAAGGAGGAATTGTATATTGATTATAAATATGAGAATCAATTCTTACACCAAAACCACCTGGAAAGTGGAGATAATCAATTTTACCAGGCGAAGGTCGGAAATTATTATCCGGATCTTCAGCATTTATTCTGAACTCAAAACAATGTCCAACAGGTTTGCCCGGAATTTCTGTAATTTTTTCTCCGGCTGCTACAAGAATTTGCTGTTTAACTAAATCAATATTATTAACCATTTCGGTTACCGGATGTTCAACTTGAATTCTTGTATTCATTTCGATAAAATAAAATTTCTGATGTTTATCAACTAAAAATTCTACTGTTCCCGCACCTTCATAATTAACAGACTTAGCACCTAAAATAGCAGCTTCTGCCATTTTACTTCTTGTTTCTTCTGTAATAATAGGACTTGGCGATTCTTCAATTAATTTTTGATGTCTTCTTTGGATTGTACAATCTCTCTCGCTGTAGTGATAAACATTTCCGAATTGATCTCCCATAATTTGTATTTCTACATGATGCGGATGTTCAATAAATTTTTCGAGATAGAGTTCGCCATTATTAAAAGAAACTTCAGCTTCGTTACTTGCAGTTTGGTAAGCATTTGCAATTTCATCCTCGTTCCAAACAATCCTCATACCTTTACCGCCACCTCCGGCAGAGGCTTTTAACATCACAGGATAGCCAATTTCAGAAGCAATATCTTTAGCTTCTTGTATACTGGTGATTGCACCATCACTACCGGGAACAACAGGTACGCCAACCTTTCTCATTGTACTTTTAGCAAATGCCTTATCACCCATTTTATCAATCATATCCGGTGATGGACCAATAAATTTTATATTTGACTCAGCACAAATCTCTGAAAACTCAGAATTTTCAGCTAAAAAGCCATAACCGGGATGAATAGCATCTGCCCCGGTAACTTGTGCAGCAGAAATTATACTAGGAATTTTTAAGTAACTGTCTTTGGATAAAGAAGGTCCTATACATACAGCTTCATCGGCAAAAACAACATGTAAAGAGTCTTTATCAGATTCGGAATAAACTGCAACAGTTGCAATTCCCATTTCTTTACAAGTTCTGATAATGCGAAGGGCAATTTCACCACGATTTGCAATAAGAATTTTTTTGAACAAGAGTTCCCCTATAATTTTATAATTACTCTAATTCTTTTCAATTTTAAACAATGGCTGGTTAAATTCAACAGGAGTGCCATTTTCCACTAAAATTTCAACAACTTTACCGTTTACATCACATTCAATTTCGTTCATTAACTTCATAGCTTCAACAATACATAAAATCGAACCGGAATTTACAGAATCACCAATTTGAACATAAGGATCTGCATCCGGAGCCGGTGCTCTGTAAAAAGTTCCAACTATAGGAGAATTAATTATATGATAATTATCTTCATTACTAACTTCTTTTTCTTCTGAAACGGGTGCCTGAGTTGATGGAGGAGGTGTTGCAATAACTGATGATTCAACAGGTATACTTTGCTGAATAATGCTATTGCCACTTTTTCCGTTCTTGGAAATTTTTATTTTTAATTCCCCTTCTTGAATAGAAAATTCAGTTATTTTACTGTTTTCTACAATTTTGATAAGCTTTTTAATTTCGTTAATATCCATTTTCTTCTCTTAATTTTTTATTCTTTCCATGTACTGTCCTGTTCTTGTATCTATTTTCACTATATCATCTTGATTAATAAATAACGGGACATTTATTGTAACTCCGGTTTCCATTTTAGCCGGTTTTACAGCATTTGTTGCTGTGTTTCCTCTAAAACCAGGTTCTGTTTCAACAACTTTTAATTGTACAAAAAGGGGAATTTCCAAGGTAACAATTTGATCATTATCATCAAGAAGTAAATCAACTTGTTCTCCTTCTTTTAAGTATTTATC
The DNA here is from genome assembly GCA_024275455.1 of Bacteroidota bacterium. GTDB lineage: Bacteria > Bacteroidota > Ignavibacteria > Ignavibacteriales > Melioribacteraceae. The sequence continues at coordinate 9,719 of JAJRZB010000541.1, forward strand.
TCCCCCGCCAAACATTTCTTCCGCAACAGTTATTTGCTCGTAGGTATCATTATCCATTAAAACCAAACCTCCTGCTTCTCTAAATAGATATTGATACTTTCTTCTTTCAACTCTTACAGTTTCAACACTTTCACCGGCTCTAAAAGTATTATCCAAAACCTTACCGGTTCTAACATTTTTAAGAGTAGACCTTACAAAAGCTCCACCTTTTCCAGGTTTAACGTGTTGAAAATCTGTTATTGTATAAAGATCATTTTTGAATTTAATGATCAAACCGTTTCTAAAATCTGATGTATCTGCCATATTAAAATTTTATAATTTCTTTTAAATAAAAACTAATTTACAATAATTGTGATAAATATTTGTCTACTTCTCGAGATGCTTGAGTTATTTTATATTCTTTTTTAACTAACTCAAATACTTTTTTTGCTTCATCTGTATTTCCGGATTTCATATAATTAATTCCTGCATTAAGTAAATATTCCGCAGTTTGTGAATCAATTTTATATGTATCAGCAGCTTTTTTATAGTTTTTAGCTGCTTTTTTATAATCTCCCATTTCTTCGTAACAAGCTGCTTCACCGGCATATGCTATTGCTTGATAAAGTTTACTATCACCGGAATAATCCGAATAGTATTTTAACGCATTTTCATAATCACCGGATGCATAATATGAATTTGCTAAATAAATTTTAGCAATTTCACCTTGATCTGTACTTCCATAGTTATCAACAATACTTTTTAATCCGTTTAATTGTGTTCCCGGTTCACCTTCAATGGCTTTTTGGTATTGACCTTGCTCATAAAGTGAAATTACTTTAGCTAAATCACCGGCTGCAAGTAAATTATCTTCTTCAACCTTGTTGGTATACCATAAAATAGCAACAACAATTAAAGCAATTGCACCAACTCCAATTAACAAATATTGTTGGTTCTTTTCAAAAAAAGATTGAAACTCATAAAAAGTTGATACAAGTTTATCTTCTTTAATCTCTTTTTTACTAATTCTTTTCTTTTTACCTATCATAGCTTATTATTTTTTTCTGAAATGTAAACAAATTGAACGAGAAAAATACTAAATATTAGTTTTCAATCCTAATATGATTAGAAAAAATCCAAGCCTTATCATAAAGATATACTTCTACTCTATATTGCCCCGGTTTGGTTACAATAAAATCTCCTTCACGTCCTTCAATTGTACTAATTAACTTCCCTTTATTAATCAGCTTAATTTTAGCATTATTTTTAGGAAGAATAACTTTTAATTTTATCTTATTATCAATTTTTACCGAATCACCCATTTGGAATATCTGCTCTCCTTTTTTTGCAAAAAACCTAAATCCTTTTGCATCGCCATGATAGTTGTTGGAGACAAAACATTTACCACTTTTTAAGCTTCCGTAAATCTGTTCTTTAACTTCTTCCAACGATAAATTTTTACTTCTTAATTTTTTATTAACTAAAATGTGTGTACGTATAGATTTAAATAATACTTTGTAAGGAAAAACTTCTACTTCTACAAAACCGAGAACATTTATTCTGTGTGCATGAGCATCTATACCGCCAATTCCAACAACTTTTCTTGTTTTATTTAATTCATCCCATTTATTAAGGGTTTTTTGAGGTGGTGCAACTATGGATCTTAACGGATGCACAAAATGATTATACTTATTTTTTTCAGTTAACCCCTCCATCCATTCGGACATATGATTCCAAATTTCAATACCGGTAAATTCCCCTGCATCCCAATCTGTCCAAGGATAAGGAGGATGTTCCTTCATAGAACTTCTTTCTTCATGCGGATGTGCTATAAAACCAATACCACCTGAATCTTTAACTTTTTTAATATATTGTTTTGCCGTAAGTCTTGTGGAAAAGGTTTCATCAATATTAAACGCGAGGTAATGATTTTTGTTAAATTTATCATTTAATTCGCAACCAACCAACATTAATGTATTACCATACCATTTTTCATAACCTTCGTGCAGTGCTCTAAGAGTATTGTGATCTGTAAGGATAATAAAATCTAAACCAACTTCATTAGCAATTTGGGCAATTTTATCCGCATCTCCCGAACCATCGGAGAATTTGGAATGCATATGTATTGACCCAATATATTCATACATCTTAAGATCTTTTTGTTAATTAAAAACTAAAAGGATGACTTTGTTTTATACCTCAAACAGTGTTGAGTATTGTGTAGTTTTTTCCTTTACAATATCCGAAAGTTTGGACATTAATAAATCTACTCTTTCATTATCTGTATCATCAACATTTTCCCAAGCTTCTTTTGAATCATACACATAAATTTCTTGAAAACTATTATTTTTAGATTTTTGTTCGTAAACCGAATAACTTTCTAATCCCTCTGATTTCATTAGACTTTTTAACTCTCTAACTACATCTAAATATTCTTCTCTCTTTTGGGGTATTATATCATAGCTAATCGAAAATATTACTCTACCCATTTATCCCTCTTTTGATAGTATTTAATAATTGAAAGTACCAATATAATTAATTTTTGCAGGTCCTGTTAAAGATATTTTACTAATTTTATCATTATTTTCTTCAAAATCTACAATCAGTTTATCTTTACCAATGGTTTCTAAAATAATTGGCGGGGTTAAACGATATAATAAGTAAGTAATTATTGCTGCTGCTACCGAACCGGTGCCGCAAGCTAATGTTTCTTCTTCAACACCCCTTTCATAAGTCCTAATGTAAATTACACCATTTTTATTTTTAATAAAATTTACATTAGTTCCTTGGGGTTGAAACTGTTTTGCATATCTTATTTCTCTCCCAATATCTTTAATTGGAAAATGGAAAAAATCAGTTTCAAACTTATCTTTAATTTCATCCCAAAAAATAACAACATGAGGCGAACCTGTATTTATAAAACTGCCCCTTAACTTGAAAGATTCTAAATTTATTAAAACATTTAATTCAATATTATCTGGTTTATTAAGATAAAATTTTATAATCTCATCATCTATATTTTTACCCGAATAGTATTCATCCTTACAGATAAAGCTAATATTTTCTTTTTCGATATTATAATTCCGAGCTGCATAAAGAATTGAACATCTCGCACCATTACCGCAAAGAGAGCCTAATTTTCCGTTTGAATTGTAATATTTAAGTTCAAAATCCGCTTTATTGTTTTCCGAAATAATTAATATTCCATCAGCTCCAATACCTTTTCTCCTATCGCACATTTGCTGTATAAGATTTTCAGATAAATCTACTTTATCATTCAGATTTACATCAATCAGGATAAAATCATTACCGGCACCGTTTATTTTTGTAAAATTAATTTTCCTCATAGCATTAGTAAAACTAATAATTATTTTTTTTAACAAACAGATTTAAGTAATTATTGATTAGTTAGTAATGATTAAAAAGATACTTTTTTAAACAAATATTATTTTATAGATATTGGTTTGAGATTTCATCGTGGGTTTTCTAATCGACTTCCTTCCCAAAAAAAGAACTTCGCCGTACTCAGTCTTCCTTTTTAAAAAACGAAAACGAAGACTGAGTGGAAGTAACTGAAGTTTCAACAAAATTATTTTATTGCTTTACGTATTTATTATTTATTGTAACAATCAGAAAAGCTTCGGTAAGAAGAACTATTGTTTGATCCAAATCTGCCCAAACAACTGCCTCTACCCCTCATAAAATGCCGGTAATTCAAACCTTGAAAGATGCAATTGCTTACTTGAACGATGAAGTTGATAGAAATATTGAACGCTGTTTGCCTGATAAACAAACTGAAAATATGATTGTGAAAATAACTAACATTTGATAACTAAATAAGATATAAAGCATTAAACTGTACAATAAAATTATTGAAGTTTGAAAATATAATTTCTAAATTAATGCTGAAATAATTGGGTGCAGATATTTTTCACCTTCCTCTTATCAGTGGGAATAATAAAATTTTAAACAGAGCGTTACATCAATTTAGAGTTTCATATAAGTTATAGTTATATTTCTAAAGGATAAATATGATTATCGATGGATTTGCAATTTCTGGATACCGTAGCTTTGGGAAAAACATACAATATTTTGCTCCACTTAGGAAAATAAATATTATCATTGGCCAAAATAATAGTGGGAAGTCTAATGTTCTACGCTTTCTAACAAATCATCTAAGCGAATATTATGAATATCTAAATTCTCGCCATACTAAAATTTCAAATTATTCTGATCTGGATAAATTTATTGGAACTGAAAGTACACCAACAAATATAGGAATTGCCTTAAATTTATATTCGGATAAAGCAAAGGAAAAACTTAAGAAATCAAATATCAATATCCAAAACCTTATTCAAATGATTTTTAGTTCAAAATTTGTTAAGGAAAAAAATGGATTGTTTTGGTTGATATTTGGAGAACAAGATAGAAATGGAAATATTGATTTATCATCAAATTATCTTGAGGACATTAAAGCACAAAATATTTTATCCCAAATTCAATGGGGAAATTTGTGTCTTAATTTAA
>JAJRZB010000542.1 GCA_024275455.1 Bacteroidota bacterium
CCATGTTTATAAAAATTATTACTTCTTAGGTTTGTTTTTCTTTAGTTGAAAGACCAAAAGGAGCATATATTGGGCACCAATTAATAAGTGAAGTAAAAATTGGGATTATTCCAATTGCTCCCCACCAACTTTTAAAATAGATACCTAATGCAATTACAACAATTCCTAAAAACAATCTGATTGATTTATCTGCTTTACCAATGTTCTTTTTCATATTTACCTCTTTTTTGTTTTAAATGTAATTATAAAGTATAATGTTGTGAATATTTTCATTTCGGCTTAATAAATTTAAGATGTTTTATCTTATTAGTATGTAACAATGTTACATTTGAGGAATGATTTTAGTGAACAACCAAATTTTTCTTTTTTAATAACGGAAAATTTTGAATAGAAATAATACCTCGTGAAAGTTTAATTATTCTTTCTGATTCAAGGTCTTTTAGAATTCTACTTACAACCTCTCTGGAGGTTCCAATTTCGCTGGCAATTTGCTGGTGTGTATATTTTAATTTATTTCCTTGAATTAAACTTTTGGTAACAAGAAAATCGATTATTCTTATTTCAGTCCGGTTAAATGTAGTGTTTTCTAAAATAGTAAGTACTCTTAAAACAATGTTGGACATATAATCAACAACATAATCTCTCCAAATTGAATATTTATCCATCCATTCTTTTACTAATCTAGCATCTAATAAATATATTTCCGAATCAGTTTCAGTAAAAGCAATTGCAGGGAATTCTTTGCTGGAAAGCAGACAAGACATTGTTAGAATACAAGTTTCACCGCTATTTATTCTGTATAAGGTCATTTCTTGTCCGTTTGGACTAAGCTTATAAACTCGAACGGTTCCGGATTTAACTATTGGTAAGTAATTACAATTTTCACCCTCCATGGCAATAAATTGTCCTTTTGGAATTTTCTGCAGCAGAGCATTTTTATTAAACTCATCTTCTAATTGATTTGGAATGTTCTTAAAAAATGGAATTAATGAGCTTAGACTGCTAGTCATTTTGTTAAGCTTCGTTGATTATTAAAAACTTTGCAAAAAATATAACTAAATCTGATTTATAAAATATAGAAAAGAATTAGATCACTCAATTTTTAGCATTTTTATAACTATTGGAGTTAATCCGCTGAATAAAAATTCAACTGCAATTACCATTACTATAAGTCCCATAATACGCAGCAGAACTTTATTACCGTTTTCGCCTAAAAATTTAATTACCTTTCTGCCACCCAGCAATGACGCCAGCATAATAAGAAGTATAACAACAATCACCAATAGCAGAATAAGTTTTTGAGAAATATCAACGGCATCATTAAATAATACAATGGAAACAGTTATTGCACCAGGTCCGCTAATTAAAGGAATTCCGAGAGGACTTATGGCAATATCTTTTGTATCTTCAAAATCATCGTCTTTGCTGGATTTAGTTCTGTTAAGTCTTGCTTGAAGCATATCATAACCTGCAATAAAAAATATAATACCGCCAACAATTCTTAAACTGTGGATTGTAATAGCGAAAAAATCGAAAATAAATTTACCGGTAACTGCAAATAAAACTAATATTACAAAACTTGTAAAAACAGCTTTGTAAGCTACTTTTTTTGCTTCTCGCGGAGGCATTCCGGCAGTTAATGAAATATAAACCGGAATAATTCCAAGCGGGTTCATCATTGTAAAAAGTGATGTAAATGCGATTACGATAAATTCTGTCATAATTCGTTGTTAAGTTTTGAGAAAATATTTTTTATTAAGGTCCATGCTTTTAAAACATGTTTTTCAGTTGTTCTAATTCCTGAAACAGTTAATCTGATTGTATACTTACCATTTAGTTTGGTATGACTGAGAAACAATTTTCCGGTATTATTTATTTCATCCATCAATTGTTTATTAAAGCTATTCAATTCATTATCATTCATTTTTGAATTTGGGACAGCTCTAAAACAAACGGTGCTTAAAGGGGTTGGGGCTAATCTTTCAAAATTCTTATCCCGATCTATAAAGTCAGCAAACATTTCACCGAGTCTTAAATGTTC
>JAJRZB010000543.1 GCA_024275455.1 Bacteroidota bacterium
CATAATTAGAACGGTTAATAAATTTAGTTTTTTCATTTTGTTTATCCCTCCTTAGGATTGAATATTCCTTATAATTTGATTTTTGTGAACCCTAAATTTTTTATTTACATCAAAAGCTATTTTTATCTTTTTTAATCTCTTTACAAACATATAGTAATTATCTTGTACTGTTTGTGATTTGCATCAATAATTTTGAAAAAATCTTAAAATAGTTGAATCATCATAAAACAAAGAACAAAATGTAAAAAACACTAAATCATAATAAAAGACTATTTTATCTATTATAAATATATATAAATGTATAAGGATGATAAATAACCCGATTGGTCTATTTTGCAATATACTCCAAAAGGGGTATTTAAAGGACAACTGCTCTTAGTTAAATAATTCCTTCTTGATGAGCATAACTTACAACTTCTGTAAAGTTTTTTAGTCCGAGTTTTTTAATAATATTTTTTCTATGTTTTATTACAGTTAATTCGCTAAGGAATAATTTTTCAGCAACTTCTTTACTTGTAAAACCTTGAGCTACATTTTTTATTATTTCAATTTGCCGTGGTGTAAGTACTATTTTTTCACTGCTTTCTTTTTGAGATTCACTAAAATTTTTACTTGTAATAAAAGTCATTAGTTTTTCTTTTATTTCCGGCGGAATATATTTTTTGCCTTTGTAAACTACATTAATTGCTTTTAACAGCTCACTTATTCTAGCATCTTTGTAAATATAACCTTCTACATTATTCTTAAATGCGTCTAAAATATATAATTCATTATCTAACATAGTAAGAATAATAATCTTAATATTATTATTAGATTGTTTAATTTCCTTTGCAGCTTCAATACCATTTTTTTTGGCATATTTATATCCATTAATATAACATCAGGATTATATTTTTTAGCGGCTTCAATACCTTCAATTCCATTTGTTGCTTCTGCAATAACTTTATAATTTGGTTTAGAGTTTATAACCTGTTTAAGACTTTCTCTAAACATTGTTCTATCATCTACTAATAATATTTTTATTTGTTTTATCATATTATTAATTTATTGGGATTTCAAAGTATATTGATGTACCTTTATTAATTTCAGAATGCAATTCCAACTGTCCGCCAATACTTTCAATTCTTTCATTCATAAATTTAATGCCGTATTTGTTTTTAACATTTTCACTTACTGTTGTATTAAATCCAATTCCATTGTCAGAAATTATTCCGGTTACTATTTTGGGTCTAAAATAATACTCAAATTTTGCTTCAGTTGCTTGAGAATGTTTGGTTATATTATTTAATGCTTCTTGACTTATTCTAAAAATTGAAAGCTCATATCTTTTGCTTAAAGGTTTATAGTCGCCAAAAAACTCAACATTAAATTTTATTTTGGAAAGTTTTGATATTCTATGAATCATATTTTGAATCGATTGAATTAACCCGTAATTTTCTATTTCTGCAGGGTAAAGAGAATATATAATTTCTTTTATTTCTTTCGAAGTCTGCAAAGTTAAGTTTATTATTTCTTCGCTTTTCATTGGATCAAATACTTCTGCATCTTTTTGCAATTCGGCATTCATTTTTATAAGCATTAAATTTTGTCCAATTCTATCGTGCAATTCTTGCGAAATATATTTACGGTCAGCATCAAGAAAATCAAATATTTCACCAACTACATCTCTTCTTGTTTCTAATTCTCTTGAAAGTTCTTTGTGTTTTGTTTGTTCAGTAATATCTTCAATATTGCATACAACTTTTTCAATTTTATTTTTTTTATTCTTTATAGAATATAAATCTAAGGTTAACATCTTATCTATTTCTTCACTATATACAGGATGGCTTTTGTAACTTTCGCCTGTCTTAAATACTTTTCTAATCTTTTTTTCTAATTTACCATTTTTAATTAAAGGATGATTATATATATTTTCACCAATGTTAAGTGATTCAAATTCCTCTTTCCAAGCAGGATTAAAATTTACCAAATTTCCTTTACTATCATAAATTGCTCTTGGGTACGGGCATTGTGTCATAAATGTTTGAATTTCATTCATACCTTGGTCAATTATTTCTTCTAATTTTTTATTAGCTTTTTGCAATTGACTACTGGTTTCAGCTAATTTATGTTGAGTCTCTTTTAGTTTTGTGATGTCTCTGTTGCTAACTCGGTGCCCAATATAGTTTCCCTTTTCATCATAAACTGATTGACATAAGTGATGAATCCATTTTATTTTATTATCTTTGGTAACAATTCTAAATTCAATCTCATCTAAATTTTTTCCTTTTAGAGAATCAATTTCGTGTTTTATAAATGAATCTCTATCTTCGTGATAAATAATTTTATCTAAGAACTCAGGATTATTTATAAAATCACTTACCGAGTAACCTGTAATATTCTTACATGAGGTAGAAATAAAGTTAAATGATTTATCTTCTGTTATCCAATATATCCAGTCCTTTGAGTATTCTGCAATTGTTTTAAATTTTAATTCGCTTTTTTCAAGTTTTTCTTTTTCTTTTTTAATTTTACTTAACAGTAATGCAACGAGTAAGCTAAATATTGTAAAAGTTACAATTAACATTAAATGCATAAAAATTTCATGTGAATCAATATCGAAAGAGAATACATTAAAGATGGTTGTGTAATTAAAAAAAAGATGATCGAATACTCCATCTAAAAAAACAACAACAATAGAAAAAAAGAAACCGAACAAAACAAGCATTCCGGGTTTTAAATTCTCCGTGGTTAAAGAGAATACTTTACTTAATAATTTATTAATAGTATTCATAACCTTATTTTTAGTAAAAGCTGTTACTGTTTTTAATATGATTCTGGTCTATGTCTTTCACCATGGCAAACAAGATAACAAGTGCCTTTGAAATTACCATTGTCTATAAATTCTAAACGTCCGTTGTATGGAGAAACAATAGATAAATCAAAATTAATTAGATGCGTATTATTGGTGAAATTTCCTTGTGTATTACTAATTCCATGAGCATCATGGCATGCATTGCATGGTATATCTTCACTAATTATATGTTTTCTGTGAACTCTTTTGCCAAATTTTCCCATAGAGTTGATAATTTGATTGCGATCATGACATTGATAGCATAATTCATATGCTTGATAAGACTCCGGTGTATTGTCCGCTTTTTCATAATTAAATTTTAATATTTGCGGGTAAATAGAACCATGGGGACCCTCTGGTGATCCTGCGCCGTCGCTAGCATGACAATCTGTGCAATAAATTATACTTGATTCTGTGTATGGAGAAATTAAACTTGGAACATTATTATTTGCACCAGCACCTTCAATCGGATGATAAGAAGGGTTGGCAAGATCAAACTCAAGCCTAACATTATTTTGCTCAATTGCTCGTGTGGTCTGACTACCAGGTTTATTTGGACTATCAGCATGACATCTGTAACATAACTCATATTCATATTGTATGTTTGTTACAGATACCCCGTCTGAATTAATCCCTTTTACTCCAGCAATAAATCCATTGGCAAAAGGTGCATTAGCCGGAGTATTTGAAGAATAATGCGGATTATGACAATCAGTACATTCAACGTGAATATTATTTACTAAACTACTTTCGTTTGGATCATGAATATTGCTATAGTTGCTGACTTCATGACTATATGATTTGTTTAGCTCAGATTGAATATCTTTTGAAGCAACATTACCGTTGTGACAGGTTAAACAATTATTTTCTTCGTTGGAATAGTTTAATAATCTTTGATGTCCACCGGCATTATGTGGTGTATGACAATTCTCACATGCATTTTGAGAGACAGTTGTATATTCTGAGTTCGGCCATGGATCAGTACCGGAACCATTCCATGTTTTATTGGAAGTTTTATGAGTTGAAGAAATCCAGCCGTTTTTATCATGACAATAAGTGCAAAGAGTAGAATTTTTCCTGCTTGCAACTAAAAAATCATTGTAAATATTTTTATGCGGATCATGGCATGATGTACATTGAACTTTTCCTTTTTCTAAATATACGGGACCAGTAAGTGTGCTTGGATTTTTAAGTTCTCCATCTGAAGCTGCCAACGCGGAATTATATGTTAATGAAATAGGATGATCATCTGACAAATCTGTAGATAAATTTTTTGAACCTGTTGGAAGGGTGGTTACACCTCCTCCAAATGTAATGTCAGTAGATCTGCTTAATACATTCCCAAGAGCAATTGTTCCATCGTGGCAAGAAAGACATAGTATGGAGGAACCATCGGGTTGACCTAAATTTGCATTGAGAGTAGAACTATTATAAAGTGTATAGTTGCTTCCAGGATCATTTCTATTCCATAACGGTTTTCTCGGACTACTATTATGTGGTGTATGGCAAAAGACACATATTTCACTTTCAGTTGTTGCTTTAATAGAACCGGTACCACTGATAGAAAGATTATGGACTGTGTTTTTTATTGATTGCCCAAAAATTCCAACTGTTAATAAAAAGAATATACTTAGTGCAAACTTTTTTCTCATAATAATTACTTAATTTTTAATTGAAAAATCTGAATTCTAGCATTATAACTATCAGCAATATATATTCGATTATTTTTATCAATAAATAAACCGTTTGGAAGCCAAAAATTACCATTTTTATTTCCTTGCGCACCAAAGTTTGATAAAAAGTTTCCTTTTTTATCAAAAATTTGAACATTATGAAATAATGCGTCAACTATATAAATATTACCAGATGAATCAGTTGCAATACCTTTAGGTCGAGCAAAATATCCTGTTGCATCACCTTGTTTGCCGAACATAGAGAGGAATGTACCTTGCGAATCGAACAATTGTATCCGGAAATTCATAGCATCAACAATATAAACAATATTATCTTTATCTATCCAAATACTGGTTGGGAAATTAAATTCTGCTTTCCCATTACCTCTAA
>JAJRZB010000544.1 GCA_024275455.1 Bacteroidota bacterium
AGTACCGGCAAAACAATGAAACTGCCCTCTTAAATTAATCCCTTTGTAACTTCTTACAATATTCATTATATCTTCATTCGATTCTCTGTTATGAACTATAATTGGCAGATTAACTTTAATTGCCAAATCAATCTGTGCTTTAAAAGCAACATTTTGAATATCTTTGGGAGCAAAGTCATAATAATAATCCAGACCGATTTCGCCAATGGCAACTACTTTTGGATGTTTGGAAAACTCTTCCAGTTTTTCCAGAAAGGAATCATCCCATTCAGTTGTATCGTGGGGGTGAACACCAACTGCTGCATAAACCATATCAAATTGCTCGGCAAGATCAATTGCTTTTTTAGAAGTTGCCAAATCAGTTCCGGGTACTAAAATATAATTAACACCTGCACTTTTAGCTCTTTCAATTACTTGTTCTACTTCCCCGTTAAAATTAGGGTAAAATAAATGAGCATGACTATCAATAAACATTTATAAAATTTCTCCTTTACTTTCTCAATAAGTTAAATTATTTCACCAATAACTAATGGTTTTTCATCCATTGCTTTGGCAAAATCTATAATATTTGAAACATCATTTTGGTGAACAACTGCAATTAAACCGATTCCCATATTAAACACTTTTCTCATTTCCTCATCGGGAATATTACCTGAATCTTGAATTACCTTAAAAATTGGCGGGATTTCCCAAGCAGTCCAATCAATATTTAAACTTTTTTCTTTAGGAATAACTCTATTTGTATTGGAAATTATTCCCCCTCCTGTTATGTGAGAAAATGCTTTAATATCAAATTTGCCAATTAAATTTCGGATTAGATTTAAATAAGATTTATGAACTTTTAATAATTCAGTTTTCAGATCCGATTTAAGTTCAGTTATTTCTTCATCCAAACTAAATTTCTCAAATAATACTTTCCTAGCTAAAGAATAACCGTTTGTGTGAAGTCCGTTTGATGGAAAACCTACTAAAACATTTCCGGATTCAATTTTACTTCCGTTAATAATTTTATCTTTTTCAACTATTCCCACAATTGTACCGGAAAGATCAAAATCTTCATTTCGGTAGATACCCGGCATCTCGGCAGTTTCACCGCCAATAAGTGAAATATTGTTTTCTCTGCACGCTTTAGCAAAACCTTTTACAATTTCAGAGGCAACATTTGTTTCAAGTTTTCCGAAAGCCATGTAGTCCATAAAATAAAGTGGTTTGGCTCCGCACACAGCTATATCGTTTACACAGTGGTTTACCAAATCCTGACCAACTGTATTATGAATTTTGGAATCTATTGCAACTTTAAGTTTTGTTCCAACACCATCAACACTTGAAACTAAAACCGGATTACTATATTCTTTAAAATTAACCTCATAAAACGCTCCAAAATGACCAATACCGGTAATTACATTTTCATTAAACGTAGATTTTACAATATCTTTGATATTATCAACGGTTTCTTCACCCGCTTTTATATCAACACCCGAATCTTTATAATCAGTTTTCAATCTAATTAATCCCTTAAATTTTAGAATAATATTTTAAGAAAACGGAAACTTATTTTATAAAAATATGTTCAAAAACAGAATTTAACAATTTGAATAACTATAATGTGTAAACTTAATGTAAATAAGTGATATTATTTAATTATTTTCATAAATTTATAAGTTTATTTTAATAAAACTATGTTAAAAAATTAATGTTAACAGCAGAATTAACAGATAGAGAGAAATCGGTATTAAGATATATTATACATCAATTTATCTTAACGGCTAATCCGGTTGGTTCGAGAAATTTATCCAAAAAGTACAACATTGGTATTTCTCCGGCAACAGTAAGGAATATTATGGCCGATTTGGAAGAATCGGGTCTTCTTGGTCATCCGCATACTTCCGCCGGAAGGGTTCCAACAGATTTGGGTTACAGGTTTTATGTTAATTCTCTTATGGATGCACCAACTTTAAATAAAAGTGAAGTTGATTTTATTGAAGCTCATTTTGAAAAAATAAAA
>JAJRZB010000545.1 GCA_024275455.1 Bacteroidota bacterium
CACCTATAAAAAGACCTTCTTTCTATGTGCAAAAAATGTTCAATAATTATTTTGGAGATAAAATTGTTAAATCAATTATTACCGACCCGCCTTTATTTGATGTTCAGTCTTTTAATACATTTGAGTATCTAGTTTATCCAGCAGAACAGAATGTACCTGCTTTAAATTGTATTTCCACGGTGAAGGATGATAAACTTTATTTGATGGTTATTAACAGAGATTTGGATAGCAATGTTCAAACACAGGTTGTACTTAATAACAGTACCCCAAACGGAACAGCTCAAGTTTACACTCTCAATGGTCCTTCAATTGATGCAACCAACGAAGACATTTTGGAAAATGTAACAATGACTGAATCGGTTATTGATAATGTATCGGCTTCTTTCCCTTTTTCTTTTGAAAAACATTCTGTTACGGTTATAGTTTTCAACGGTTCAATTACAGCGGTTAAGCAGAGTCTGGACCAAATCCCCAATCGATTTCGGCTAATACAGAATTATCCGAACCCGTTTAATCCGATTACGACAATTCAATATGATATTCCCAAGCTAAAGACACGACATACGGTATCTGTACGTTTAATTGTTTATGATATTTTAGGTAGAGAAGTTGCTATATTAGTGAATAAAGAGCATCAGCCGGGCAGTTACACTATTCAATTTGATGCAGGTATGTTACCCGGTGGAGTTTATTTTTATAGAATTGAAAGTGGAGAATTTGTTGAGACTAAAAAATTAATTTTATTAAAGTAATCTTTTTGAGTCAATAATATTTAATCAAAACAGTTGGAAAATCTTTAGATGAATAAAGAAATAGAACTTCTGGATTTTTGCAGAGTAAAGAAAATATTTGATAAAGGTTATGGTTTTCTTTCAAGTATTTATTTTGAAGAAAATATATTTTTTCATTTTTCAAAAGTCAGGGATAAAACCGTTAGAGATTCTTTGCAGAAGATGAAAAGGGGAGTAGTGTATATATTCTATACATCAGTACTTGAGGGAGACAAAAGAAAAGTTATAAGATTATGGACGGACATTAAAAAAGTAGATACACGCTTAATACCGAAATTTGTAGAAAAAATAATTGTTGAACTAAATGAAGGAAGTACTAATATATTTGAAACCGCACACGTTGTAAAACTACTAAGGGAAGCAGATTTTTTAGATAAAGATAACTTTACCAAAATTCTTGAACTGCCCAAAGTATCAAATAATCCTACAATTATTAAACCAATGCTTTCTGAAACTGAACTAAATAAATTTAAAAATTTTGACGGAATGATAGAAGATATAAAAAATGCAAAGATTGATAAAAACGAATGGATAGAATTGATTATGGGGAATATTTATTGAATTACATTAGCATAAAACAAAAAAGTACAATTTCAAAAAATTGTACTTAAGAGGCGACGCTCGGATTCCTCCATAGGAGTCCCTATGGGAGAACCGATGAATAAAGCTTTTGCAGATCTTGGTACTAAATCACTATGATAAAAAGTTATTTTTTATTTTATGGTAAATAATAGATAGAGAAAATAAAACCTGCATAAGCAGGTTTTTTATTAAGAAATTTAAGAACAAAATTTATTTCATTAATAACATTTTCCTTGTTTCAATAAATTTACCTGATTTAATAGTATAAAAATATATCCCACTTGAAAGGTCTGAAGTATCAAATGTATTTGAATAATTACCAGCAGGTTTGTAACCATCAACTAATCTTAAAATTTCATTTACCAAAACATCATAAAAAACTAAATTTACATTTCCAGCTTGTGGTATTGAATAACTAATTAAAGTCGAAGGATTAAACGGGTTTGGATAATTTTATTCTAATTTGTATTCAGATGGTAATTTGTTATCAATAATTAAATCATCAGAAACAGATGTAAGTGGGAAAAGTGGAGAAAGGTCATTAATATCTGTTCCACTTATTTTTAGATCACCATTTATTTCACCATAGCTGAAATTATTAACCTCTGCCTGAGTTGAAAGGGTAAGTGTTCCATTATAGGTCTGTGGAATGTTTTTACCAACCCAAACAAAACTAAAAAATACGATTTAAAAAAATACAGGTAGAAGCCTAGAGGTTTTCATACTACTTCGAATTAAGTTATTGAAATATTTATAAGTAAAATAACTATATCTAAAACTTTTGACTTAATTGGAATAGTAAACTAAAATAAGTAAATGATAAATCGACAACAATATATTCTTTTAATTATTATAAATAATATTAAAATATTTTAAGTTAAATGGCCTTAGAATAATATGATTTAAATCAAGTTCCTCAAAAATATATATCTAAATAAGATTTTTAACTTAAATGTGTTAAAATTCAGACAAATATTTTCCATAAACAGTCTGGAATAAATGAGTAAATTATTGTAAGTTGAAAATGGTTAGGGGAATTTATTGAATTAAATATTGAGGGTTTTATGCGCTATTTAGTATCAATATTTTTATCCCTTTTATTATTCTCTCAATTGATCTTCTCTCAATTTGCCTCTCAAAACGTTTTTTATCATAATACAACTCTACTTGATGTCCAATTCGTAAATGAATATGTAGGTTATATAAGTGATGATGTAGGAAGAATTTATTGGACTACTGACAGAGGACTTAATTGGCATAACCATTTGTTATCATCTGACTCAAGTTTTTTTAACTCAATTTCAATTATTGATGAGCAGTCGGGTTGGGCTTTAGCATTAGATAAAGTAATAAAATTTAAGTGGTTGCAAAGAAACAATACAGTTCTGAAAAAAGAGTTTTCAACTGATATTGGAGATAGTCTTTATGATATTCAAATGTTGAATGTTAATGTGGGCTGAGTTGTTGGAGGAAATGGTCAAATTTATAAGACAACTGATGGCGGACTTACATGGAGTAAAAAAGTCAGCAATACTGATAGTGATCTTTGGTCGGTTTTCTTTCTTAACAATACTTTAGGTTATACAGTTGGTGTTGGTATAATTCTTAAGACAATTAATGGAGGGGAAGCCTGGAGTGTTGTATTTGATAAAAATGAGAGTAATGCTACTGTAAGTTTTAAATCGGTTTATTTTATTGATAGTCTAAAAGGCTGGGCTGTTGGGCAGGTGTGGGATAATAATAATGCAGCGATTTATCATACAAGTGATGGTGGATAAAATTGGATAAAACAAAATAGCGGTATTTCCGGTTTTAGACTGCAATCTGTTCATTTTGTAGATGAAAAAGTTGGTTATACTTGTGGAGGTCAAGGGACTATTCTTAAAACAACCAATGGAGGTAATACTTGGGAAATACAAAAAACCAGGACAAAAAA
>JAJRZB010000546.1 GCA_024275455.1 Bacteroidota bacterium
CCAGAATTATTATGTTAAAAAACTATTATTTCATTAAACCCAACTTCTGTTTTTACAGTTGGGTTTCTGACTAATTAAAAGCCCAACTTTGAAAAAAAGTTGAGCTTTGTGAATCTTTTGAAACTCAACTTCTTGTTTTTGCAGTTGGGTTTCTGATGTTTTTCACTTTAACGTGAGACTTGTAAGGTGACCGGTAAAAAGCCCAACTTTGAAAAAAAGTTGGGCTTTGTAAATTTTTGAAACCCAACTTCTGGTTTTGCAGTTGGGTTTTTATTAAAATTCCTCTGTCTTCACTCTTTTTATATCTGCTCCGAGTTTCTTTAATTTTTCTTCTATTCTTTGATAACCGCGATCAATATGATAGATTCTTAAAACTTCGGTTGTACCTTTTGCAACTAAACCTGCCAACACAAGAGACGCACTTGCACGTAAATCAGTCGACATTACAGTAGCTCCCTTTAGGGTTTTTACACCCTTTACTATTGCGCTATTTCTTAAAATCTCAATATCCGCACCTAACCTTATTAACTCGGGAATGTGCTTAAATCTATCTAGGTAAATTGTATCGGTAATAGTGGATGAACCTTCCACTATGCTCATATAAGCAGTCCATTGTGCTTGCATATCTGTCGGGAACCCTGGATAAATTGCAGTAGTGACATCAACATTTAATGGCTCTAAATTACTTGCATCAATTGAGATTATCTGATTGTTTAATAATACCTTAGCCCCGCTATCTTCAAGTTTTTGTATAACAAGATTCAAGTGTTTTGAATTAGCATTTTCCAGCTCAATTTTTCCTTTAGTCATAGCTGCAGCAATCATTATTGTTCCTGCTTCAATTCTATCTGGAATGTTAATTACACTCGCATTATCTAATTCATCAACTCCTTCTATTTCTAAAATATTAGAACCAATTCCTTCTATTTTAGCTCCCATAGATATTAAAAATTGAGCTAACTGAGTTATTTCAGGTTCGGCAGCAGCATTAGTAATTATTGACTCCCCTTTTGCTAAAACCGCAGCCATTAAAGCATTGCCTGTCGCTCCAACTGAAGAAATATCAAAGTTTATTCGTGCTCCCGATAATTTTTTGGATTTAGCAATTATATAACCGCCTTCCAATTCAATTGAAGCACCCATTTTTTCCATAGCTTTTAAATGCAGATCAATTGGTCTTGGTCCCCAAGCACAACCACCGGGCATTGAAACTTTTGCACTGCCGTACTTAGCTAATAAAGGGCCTAAAACATAAACCGAAGCTCTCATTTTTTTCACATGTTCATAAGGGGCCACTTGTGACGTTATATTTGAAGAATCCAAAATTAATTTGTGATTATTAAACTCCGCTTCTACCCCTAACTGCTTAAGCAATTTCATCATCGTAAAAATATCATTAACTTCAGGTACGTTTTCAATAATATTTTCACCGCTATTAAGAAGAACTGCCGGCATAAGTGCTAAAGCAGAATTTTTTGCCCCGCTTACTTTAACAGAGCCTTTTAACGGAATACCACCGTTTATTATAAATTTATCCATAAATAACTCATTTTATTTTATGTCTAAATATAGAGCTTAAGTCGCAATAAGGAAATATAAATGATTGTTTTATTTAGCTGAAGAAATTTAACTGTTTTCGTTTGTTTTTTGGTGAAATGTAAATATTTATATAACTACTGCTCATTATTTGGAAGCACTTCATCTGTTTTAATCTCCGTATCAAGAGAATCTTTTGAACTATATTCCGTTATAACAGAAGATTTAAAACCGATAATCTTATCATACGTATCGGAAGCTATATTTGGATTGTAGTAATAAAGAATACCTGTAGTTACAGCTATAAGTAAGAGCGTTATAAAAGGCTTAAAACCAATCTTTGAAGCCATCCAACCACTAAACCAAATTGGCAACTGTAGAATAAAAAATGGTAAAAAAAGGAGAAAATAGATAATTGTGGCAATTACATAAGCAGTACTTTCAATCGGATGTGAAAAACTAATTCTCTCACCCATTCCAACAATTAAATCCCAAAAAGTTTCACTAACTTGAGAAATTATACCAACGGTTAAATACAGCACCAATACAATTAGTAAAATAAAAATAGTGATTAATGCATGAGCTAATTGTACCAAAAAAGGAAATTTCCAGTCAATTACTCTAATATCACCTATAAATTTTATTATTGGGTCTTTATATGGATTGGAAGCAACTTCTAACATGTAAGTTTTCTTTCAAATATTTTATTTATAGTAAATTATTCAAGCATTATTGAAATAATAGAAGATTTTTTAAAAAGCAAATTGTAATTATTTAAAATAATTGTTGTACTATTATCGCTAGTTAATTATTTATGTTAAGATTAGAACTTATAATTTTTTAATTTTATTTAATGGGGCTATTAAAATAATAAATCGGTCTCAGAAGAAGCACAGAAATAATAAAATATTATCCATTTCAGTATCTCAATTGTTACCAGAATCACAAAAATAAGAAAACATTATTTTATATTTGGCAAATAAGATAATTTGTATTATTTTGCATTTTGGCACATTAATAAACCCTAATCGGATGTTACTCAAGGAGAAACTGTTATGAAAAAATATATGATTATTTCTATTTTAATTTTTTTTACCTCAACTCTTTTTTCTCAAGAAAATGTTAGAACTAAAAGAGATTCAAAAGAAATAAACGGAACACAAAAAGTTTTAGCACCTCAAGCTAATGTTATAGTTCCCCCCAAAAACTAGACA
>JAJRZB010000084.1 GCA_024275455.1 Bacteroidota bacterium
AGAAAGAGAAAGAGAAAGAGAAAGAAAGGAACTATTACAATAAACAATGGAGTTAAAATGAAAAAATTATTTGGATTTTTATTTGCTTTAATTACAATTTTATTTATTTCTTCATGCGGAGCCAACGACCCTGAAAATGAAGACAATAATGTTTTAGGAGGAGACACTGAAATTCCTTTAGCCCAAGTTGGAAATACCGGATATTCTGTTGTTGAAATTAATGGTCAATATGGCAGAATTGACGGAATGGAAATAACCAGTAAAGAGAACGGAGATGTAAATGTTCATATTGAATCTGATATTTCTCAACTTCCCGCACTTGAAAAATTTATCGATTTAATTCCACAGCGAAGTAAGGATGCCAATAATAATTTAAAAGCAGATTTAAAGTTTAAATTTACCTCTGAAGGAATTCAAGAATACTTTTTTAATGCCGATGGAAAGCCTCATACAATTGTTAAATATGATTGCAAAGTTGGTGATACTTATACTTTAAAACAATCAGATGGACAAATAATTAAAAGAACCGTTACCAGGGTTTCCGATCAAGATGATTTTCAATGGGGAATGCTGGATATTAAAACAATTACTATTGAACAAAACTCTATCGTTCCGGGTATTAAAAAATATATTTTTAAAGCAAATCACAGATTCGGATTAGTTTGGTTTGAAGCTGTTTTGGAAGACGGAACATCAGTCGGCTCTTATATTTATCCTTTTAACTATTAGAAATGACTGAAAATTACTTTAGACCAAAAAAATTATTTTTAATACCCAATAAATTTAAATTTATTGGGTATGCTTTAATAATAATAGGAATTGCTCTATCGGTTTTAAGATTCCAAATAGGAATTAAACCCGATTTTCTTGATGTTAAGGTATTTGCAATCTATTCTTCATTTATTGAGTCTAATTATTTTTTGGTAATGACAAATAATATTTTTGAAGAAATTTGCGGACTAATTATTTTAACCGGTTTTTTTATGGCAGCATTTTCAAAAGAAAAAGAAGAGAGTGAAAATATTTCCCAAATAAGATTATACTCGTTTTACTACGCATTCTACATCAATTTGGTTTTCTTGATTTTCGCACAATTATTTACATTCGGGTTTGGTTTTGTTAGAATGTTAATTTACAATATGTATTCGGTAATGTTTATTTTTATTATACTTTTTCAATTAAATTTGTCAAAATATAGAAAATCATTAAATAAAAAATAAACATACTTGTCAAAATTTTTTTTATTTGATCAATAGACCTGCTCAATAACTTCTACCCCATTAAAGCAGCAATTGCAGAAGTATTAACTATATCATCAACACTGCAGCCACGACTTAAATCAAACAAAGGTTTTTTAAGTCCTTGTACAACCGGACCAACCGCTTCCGCCCCACCTAATCTTTGTGCTATTTTATAACCAATATTAGCAGCTTGCAAATCCGGGAAAATAAGTACATTTGCTCTGCCGGCAACTTCACTTCCCGGGGCTTTTCTTTTTCCTATTGAATCAATAATTGCAGCATCAAATTGCAACTCTCCGTCAATCAACAAATCAGGTCTTTTTTCTTTTGCAATTTTAGTTGCTTCTAAAACCTTGTCAACTAATTCATGTTTTGCACTTCCCTTTGTAGAAAATGAGAGCATTGCCACATAAGGATTTTCACCGGTTAATTTTTGATGATTATCGGCAGTTGTTATGGCAATATCCGCAAGCTGGGCTGCATCAGGATTGGGAACAACTGCACAATCGGCAAAACTAAAAACTCTTTCCGGAAAAATCATTAAAAAGAAACTCGAGACTATCGAAATTCCATCGGGCATACCAACGCATTGCAGTGCTGCTCTTAAAACATCACCCGTAGAAGCCGTAGAACCGGCTACAGAGCCATCTGCCATCGATTCGTTAACAAGCATAGCACCGAAAAACAAATCCTTTTTCATTGTCTCTTTTGCTTGTTCAATTGTAATTCCTTTATGCTTTCTTTTGTTGTAAAATATATTGGTAAAATTACTAAGCATATCAGACTTTTCCGGATCAATAATTCTAACACCTTGGATATTCACTTCAATTTCTGAAGAACGGTTTCTTATTTTTTCTTCATTACCAAGAATAATAACATTTACAATATTTTCTTCCTTTAACTTTTCTGCTGCTTTTAACACTCTATCATCGTGAGATTCCGGCAAAACAATTGTTTTTCTTAATGTTTTTGCTTTACCTTTTATTGATTCCATTAAATTCATATCTTCCCTTTTCAATATTTTTATTTTTAATAAGCAAATATAAAAAAATAGTGAGTGAGTTAATTACAAATAATTTTTCTTTTTTTAGTATTTTGAGCAAAAAATTATAACAAATAATAGGTTTAGTGAATATGGAAATTCAATTTATTGGCGCAGCAAGAACAGTTACAGGTTCTATGCATTTGGTTAGAACCGGTACAACAACATTTTGAGTAGATTGCGGATTGTATCAAGGTAAAAGAAAAGAAGCTTTTGAAATAAACAGAACGTACGATTTGTTTGATCCTTCGGAAATAGATTTTATTATTCTTACTCATGCTCATATCGATCACTCGGGTAATATTCCAACATTGGTTAAGAATGGGTTTAGGGGACAAATATACTCAACATTTGCAACAAGAGATTTAGTAACAATTATGTTAAGGGACAGTGCCCATATACAGGAAAAGGATATTGAGTATGTAAATAAAAAAAGAAAAAGAAAAGGTCAAAATCCGTTTGAACCGCTTTATACACAGGCTGATGTAATAAAAGCATTTAAATTATTTGTCGGTATAAACTATCATCATGAAATAAGTATTACTCCAGATATTAAACTGACCTTTGTCGATGCCGGTAATATTCTCGGTTCGGCAGTTTCCTTTCTTTCCATAAAAGAAAATAATAAAGAAATTAAAGTTGGATTTTCGGGTGATTTAGGCAGACCTAATTTACCAATTTTAAGGGACCCCGAAAAAATAAGAGATGTTGATTATTTTATTTGTGAAAGTACCTACGGTGGAAGAAAACATGATAATCCTACAGATTCCGAAGCACAGCTTGCCAGGGTGGCTAACAGAGCTTTTGACAGAAAAGCAAAAGTAATAATTCCTGCTTTCAGTGTTGGCAGAACACAAGAATTGGTTTATGCATTGCACAGAATTTTCAGCCGGGGTGATGCCCCGAAAATTCCGGTTTATGTTGATAGTCCGCTCTCAGTAAATGCCACTGAGGTTTTTAGGCTTCATCCGGAATGTTTTGACGCAGAAACCGATGAATTTTTATTAATGAACAAAGACCCTTTTGGATTTAACCAATTAAATTATATCAGTGAAGTATCAGAATCCAAAGAACTTAATAATATAGATGGTCCGTTAATTATTATTTCAAGTTCCGGAATGTGTGAAGCCGTAAGAATTCAGCATCATCTTAAAAATAACATTGAAAATCCGAATAATATTGTTTTAATAGTTGGATATGCTGCTCAGCATACTTTGGGCAGAAGAATTATTGAAAAGGAAGAAGTAGTTAAAATATTCGGGGAAGAGTATCAGCTTAATGCTGAAGTTATAGTTCTCAACTCGTTTAGTGCTCATGCAGATGCAGATGAACTAATGGATTATGTAAATCAATTTGATAAAGAAATGCTGAAACATATATTTCTGGTTCACGGAGAATTAGATCAACAAGAAATTTTCCGAAAACGTATTATTGAAAATGGTTTTGCAAAGGTAACTATTCCTGAAAAAGGTGATGTTTTTGTTTTAGACTAATTAAAATTATTTCATGTGAAGATAAACTTAAAAATATTTTTTTTTCTTACTGTCACAGCTTTGCCAATATCCTTGTATTCGCAAGCCGTTAAGGATAGTCTGAACTTTTTTAATACCGGTTTTAGACAAAACCTTTTTCGTACTTCATTTGAAAAAAGATTGAACACGTATAATCTCCGTTCCAGACTTGATTATTCTACTAACACAAATAATTTTTCTTTCGGTCTTAATGAAAATTATTTATCATCGGTTGTAAAATTAACAAATCAAAATATAAAAGATGAACAATTTCTTGCAATCTTCGGAGAATATAATTACTCCCCTATTCTACAATTTGGAGCATTAACCCAAAATAGTATTTATTCCAACGATAGAAAAATTGCTATTAACGAAGCTTCAATTTTGCATTCAACTTTATATGGAAAAATTTCTCCGCTACCTCAATTAATAATTGTGCCTTACGGAGGTTACTCAATCAACAAACAAGTAAATGAAGATGACAGGGGAGCTATTTACGGAGCTAATCTTCGTTTGGAAAAATTTCAGTTGAATGAGTTTCTCATTTCATCAAACATAAAGCTTCAGAGTGAAGATATTGCTCCACGTAAAAATTCTTTTCAAATTGCCAATGCAAAAATCCTTAATAATATAACTCCTTCTTTAACAAATATTATTTCAGCAAACTATTCCAACACGAGAAAAGATTTTTATTTTAACACGGATTCTTTAACCTCAAGTTTGTTTAATATTTCTAAAAATATTCAAAGCAGAACGGAGAAAAAATATTTTTTTGAGGAGAGAATATTTAACTCAAGATATACTTCCGACCTATTTTTTGATTTACGTGGAAGAGTTTCAATGAGAAATATAGACCGAAATACAAAATACAAAAATCTCTCAAACATAAATATTTCTACATTTGATACCGAAATTGAAGAATTTAGAGTTGATAGTACAGGAACAACCGAATATAGAAGTCAATTATTTTTTGGTAAAATTAAAGTAGATTACAGCGAGCGGGAAGAAAAACATAAAGTAAAAAAAAT